>MHJG01000020.1 GCA_001818695.1 Candidatus Harrisonbacteria bacterium RIFCSPHIGHO2_02_FULL_42_16
TTTCGGATTTCGCGATTTCAAATCCTTCTTCTGCCGTTCAGTCAAATCGTCAAAGATTTTTAAAACATCGGAAAAGTCCGCTGTCAATCCTCCGACATTCCTAATCGGGCAATTTGATGAATGCTTATCCGCGCGCGCGCAAGAACAGCTTATTTTTTTCTTCATCTTCTTTTCCTCCTTTCAAGGTACGGCTTTGCCACAAACATCGTGGCTATACTACTCGGTAGAGTATAACATAAGCGCGCTTATCTTGTCAATAACATCAACCCCGTTATCAATGCCGCGCTGACGATAATTTTTGCGCCGAATTTTTTCTCCTGAAAATAGTTATGGCCGGAAAAATTAAATTTGATAAGCTTTGTTTCTATGTTTAATCCGATAAATTTTTATTTCTTTATTTTTATCGTCAATTTCGTATAAAATTCTCCAATCGCCGACTCTCAAGCGATAAAAATTTTTAGAACCAACTAATTTTTTAACATTAGCCAGCCAAGAATTACTCTTTAACAATAAAAGACGCTCGATAATTCTTAATCTTAAAGAGTTATCGAGCGCATTTAAATCTTTTTCAGCGCGCCGTTCTATAAAGATTTTATACACTATCTTTTAAATAATCATCTAATTTTCGAAAAGAAGTTTTTCCCGTTTTAATTCTTCGAAGTTCTGCTAAATCTTCCCGGTCTTCCGCCAATTTTAATAACTGCTTATATTTTTTAATATCCAAAATAACGGCGCGCGGCTTGCCATTTTTTATAATTACTTGTGGATTTTGTAAACTAATATTCATATTTCTATATTAACAAATTTTATCTCCCGATGTCAAAAAAAACAAAAAGCCGGTTCTTTTGAGGAACCGGCTTCAATAAATTTATTTCTCCACCGAAGGAACTACCACTTTCTTGGGACGCCTCTTGGCTAATACTTCTTCCCATTGATCCCTAACCTCATAGGTAACTATTACCTTTGCCCGTGAAAAAGTTTTATTCATAAGCCGATCTTTTTCAAATACTATAATTAATACCTCGTCTACTGGCGGATCTTGAATCGAAACTGCCACATTTTCCACATTAGAAACAAATAACTTTTCTGAACTCCAAGTATCAACAACCAATGAATATACACCTGCACGTGAATCAAAAAAAACTTTCGCTGATTTAACTACCAGCTCATACTTTTTAGGAACACTAACTGGCTTATTTTGGAAGTTGTCTGCACACCCGACCATGACCAACGCTATAGAAACCAGAATAACCGAACTAAACAACTTTTCGCCCATCTTCTTTTCCTCCTTTCAAGGTACGGCTTTGCCACAAACATCGTGGCTATACTACTCGGTAGATTGTAACATAGATACGCTTATCTTGTCAATAATGCCAACCCCGCTATCAATGCCGCGCTGACGATAATTTTTGCGCCGAATTTTTTCTCCTGAAAATAGTTATGGCCGGAAATTATGCCCGCCAGCACAGACGAAGCGCGCCCGGCGGCAGTCGCAATGCCCGGATTGCCAAAGGCAATAGCAAAAGAGCCGAAAATAGACGCAATGCTATGCGCGAAACCCTGGCCCAAAAAAGTCCGGCGCCGCAAAAAAGATAAGGGGTTTTCACGCGCCAAAAACCTCGCTGCCAAAAAGAAATAAAACAACAAAATTAAAAGAGTAATGATTTGCTCCGCCTCTACGGAATTAAAATGGGTGATGTTGTATTTAAAAAGAGATATGGTAGCCACCGCATTCACGGCGGTAAAAAGCGAATAGCCGATTCCTTTGGTATTCAAAATATGAAATAAAATAATGAAAAAGAAGGTGGCGAAAATTAAAGTAATGCCAATCCATTGTCCGGAAGAAACAGTAAAACCCAGCAAAAGATCGGTTGCTAAAAGAAGCGGGATAGTAATATTCCGGACAAAAGCGTAGGTGCTTCGGTCGGTCTTCATAATCGCCAGCATGCTTGCTTGCGCCTGAAAAATTTCCAGCACCGCTTTAATCGCAAAAGTCGGAAGAGACGCCAAGCTGAACACAAAACTATTTCTAAACGCCGCGATGGCGAGAAAAACCAAAATGCCAAAAAGGGTATTGATAAACCCGGCAGTGTAAACGGTCTCTTTTTTATGAACGGTTTCAAACTTAATAATTGAAGAGGAAACCTCATCAATAAAACTGGCCAACGAGGCAAAGAGCACGCTAATCATAGATGTTATCGGCGAATAAATAAATTCGTAAATTAGTATATCCGTACTAATTCGTTATCCGTTGATGATTTTTTTAATTTCTTTTAATTTTTCATTAAATAATTTTTTGCCGGTTGCTTCCACATTCAGCCGCAAAAGCGGTTCGGTATTGGACGGCCGCACATTAAACCATCCCTCACCCTTGAAAGAGTGCGAAGCTAAGTGCTTCGAAAGAAACCGCTCTTTCAAGGGTGAGGGACCAAATTCAACTGTTAAGCCGTCTAATTTAGAAATTTTGCAACCTTGATTTTTGTATCTCTTCTCAATTTTATTCAAAACTTTTTCTTTATCCCGAACTTCAAAATTAATCTCTCCTGACCGATAATATTTAGGTAAATTGTCCAGCCAATTCGCAAAATCGGTCTTTAGGCCGGAAACAAAATTAATAACCTGAATAGCGGCGAAAATGCCGGAATCGCAATAAAAAAAATCTTTAAAGTAATAATGACCGGAATGTTCCAAACCCAGAGTGGCCTTTTTCTCCCGCATCAATTTTTTAAAAAAATAATGCCCCACCTGCGAAATAAAAACTTGTCGCTTTCTATTTTCTACTTTTAACTTCTTAAGCCGCCAGCTGGATACAATTCCAACCACATAAGGCGGCTTAAACATTCGCGTCAAAACATAAGCCGACTCGTTCGGGTCAATCCATCTTCCTTTATTATCAATAAAAAACACCCGGTCGCCGTCGCCGTCAAAAATTATTCCTAAATCAGCGCCGACACGCTTTGCGGTCGGCGCCCCGACCCAACGTCGAGGCTCCCTTACCTCCCTTCCTACTTGTCTCATTGCGCCTTTTACTAATGGATTCGGCCCATGCGCCGGAAAATTCCCGTCCGGTTTTGCATTAAGCAAAACATAATTAACTTGTCGCTTGTCGCTTGTCGCTTGTCGCTTCCGGAATAATTCTTTAAGAATTATTCCGGTCGTTCCGTTAGAGCAATCGAATACAACCTTGAGCGGTTTTTTAATTTTTACAAACTTTTTAAGAAAATCAGCGTATTGTTTTTGATAATCCATAACATTAAGTATAACTGATTTCTTAATATAAAGAACAAAAAACCGTTCGCAAAAACGAACGGTCTAATTAAAATCAATATATTTAAAACTCTATCGCGATAGCGGTTGCTTCCCGGTCAGTTGTCCAGCTTGTGCCGTGCTTAGCTTTTTCTGCCGATCTCGTATCACTAAGCAATTTCGGCAATCCTCCGAGCGCGTAAATCTCCAAAACTTTCTTGGAAAGCAAGTCCGAATTTTTTGTCATTTCCATCGGAACAAACCCGTCGGTCGCCAATATTAAGGTCTTTATTTCTTCTTTGAAAAAACAGTATCTTTGCAAAAGCTGGCAAAATTCTGGCTGGCCGTTCAAAACCCCAAATCCATTTGGAACCAGCTTATTGCGGTAAGTTCGATAGCTCCAATCCTGGAAAGGAATAAATTCCTCCCAGCATTTTTGGCGGTTTCCATCATATTTACGCATTAATTTCGCGAACTTATCTTCCTGTTCTTTTTCCGAAAAAAAAGTCCGGTTTTCCGAAGCGCCGGTTTTTCCATCTTTCATTTGCCAGATAGCGACACAATCTCCGGCGATAACTATCTCTATGGCTTTTTCTCCGACAAAAACGACAGCGAGAGCTGTAGCTGGAAGTTTATCCGTTTGTTCAATTGGCAAGTTTGGCAATAACGCCCATTTTCTTACTTCTTCATTGGCTTTTTGCAAAAGCGAATCCAGATCTGAAAGATCCCTTATTGGATAGGAAGAGGAAAAAGTATTAGTGACAATTTCAACAACTGTTTGCCCGCCGCTTAATCCGTGATATTTTTTAGGGCCTTCTTTCGGAGTATAGCTTGGGCTTACCCCATCCAGCACTCCAAAAAACGGTTGACACAGAAATGATCCGTCTTCAATCACCTTGGCATCACCCTGATCAAACAATTTCTGCACCTTCATTACCCCTCCCTTCTTCTTTATTTTATTATCAAGAACCAACAAAAACTACTGGGTAGTATATTATATACAATTAATTAAATCAAGGGTGTTACCTAATTACTTAATTACCAATTTCCGTATCGTTAATCCGCTAATCGGCCGCGCGTTTTTGCCGACGACTTTCAATCCGTTATATTCTTTCGGATTATGAGAAGCGGTTACCATAATACCGCCGTCAGCTTTCAGGTGGTTCACTAAAAAATAAAGCATCGGGGTGGTAATTATTCCAACGGGGTAAAGGGTAGGGGGTAAAGGGTAGAGTAATTTTTTACTTTTGACTTTTGGCTCTCCCCTCAACCCTCTCAAAACTGCCTTATATAAACTTGGCGAACTCAATCTGGCATCGCGGCCGACTACAATTTTCCCGCGAAAAATTTTAGAAAACCGCCTGACTATTTCAAAAACCGCCTCTTCGTTAATTTCCTCCGGATATTTTCCGCGAACATCGTAGGCCTTAAAAATTTTAGAATTTATTTTCATAATCAGTTGCATTTTTATTATAACATCTGTACAATTGCCATTAGTAAATCTTTGAAAATTAGGAGTGGCTAATGGAAGATTCCAAACTCTTAAAGCAGGTAAGGGCAATCCAGCGCCTTAACGAATCAAGGTTAAAAAATCTCGCGGCCGTCTACTTAGAAAGGCAATTTTATGAGTGGGTTGAATTATTGCGCGCTTTTAATGAAAAATTAGGGGTTCCAACCGCTTTTGTTTTGGCGGAAGAAATGTTCTGGCTAACCGGCTATTTAACGCCTGTCTACGCCCAATACGCGGCTTGGAGAATAAACGACAATGATTTTAATAAGCAATTTTCTAAAGCGATAGTTGATTTTATCGCGGAAAGACAGTTAAGCGCCAGAAATCCGGACAATCAAAAATCCTTAGCCGAACTTTACGCGCAATATGCGGCCACTATTTTTACCGCGCACGAAACGCAGAACAGAAACCATAAGGAATTAACCCGAATTTTCGCGGAATCGCTGAGAATCGCCGAACTGGAAAAAATAGAACCGAACAGCGATGTCTTTTCTGATAAAAATCATTATGCTAATTTCCTTCGGCTAACCGAACAGCCGGACACTTACAGAACTAAACTTATCAGAATAACAAAAACAATATCCGAAAAATGCTCCGAAATGTCGCAACGGCAAAGAAATGCCGCCAGCAGCCCAAACGCTTCAACTGATGCTAATGATGAATTCCAAAAAAAATTCACAGTAATGTATTACAAAATTAAACTTAAAAAGCATAAATTGGCGTATAGGGAAGCAATAATGGAAAGAATTTTAAATGTATTTTATCCTCGCAAGTAACGCGGGGATTTTTATTGTATAATAATACTGACGAACTTATGGCAAGAAAAAATAAAAAAGTTGGGAATAAATTCGGATTACGGGAAAAATTCCGCTTGCTCCGTTCCCAAATCCATCCGGAAACCGAGCAAAGCATTCTGGCGATTATTTTTATTGCCATATCCTCTATTCTTATCCTTGCCAATCTGCACAGCGCCGGTCCGGCCGGAGAATTTATTTATAAAGTTTTAACCAAGCTTTTTGGGCTGGGATATTATTTATTTCCGGCTATTTTTCTGATAATGGCCGGAGTTTTTTTGTCGGGCCGGCAAAAAGAAAGGATGCTGGCGATGACTTTTATCGGTGGCGCGCTTTTTATCATAGCCGGCCTGGGACTGATTGATATTATTGAGCCGGAAAAAGGCGGTTTACTCGGCCGATGGGCCGGATTTTTAGAACTGCCTTTCGGTTCTACCACCGCCATTATCATCAATGCCGCCATTTTATTGGCCGCAATTCTGCTGACTATAAATCTGCCGCTCAAATTCCGCGAAAAAAAAGAGGAGGAATACGAGGAACCGAAAATTATAATCCGAAATCCGGAAGTTTTCTCCGCCTCGCCGCCAGAACCGGCAGCCGTGGAAAATAAATCTGAAGAAGAAAAATCGCTATCCGAAAAAGAAATGTCCGCCAAAGGCGGATCCGCCTCTGGTGGAAAACCCCAAAATCCTAAAGCGTTTTTTGTCCCCAAAAAACTTGCCCAAAACCAGCCCAGAGGAAAATCGTATTCTTTCCCGCCGCTTTCACTTCTAAAATCTAACATTGAAAAACCTACATCCGGCGACTTGCGCGCCAACGCCAACATTATAAAAAGAACTCTGGATAGCTTCGGCATTCCGGTGGAAATGGGAGAAATTTCCATCGGACCGAAAGTTACCCGCTACACCTTAAAGCCGGCGGAGGGTGTAAAAATTTCCCGCATTACCACTTTAAATCAGGACTTAGCATTGGCGCTGGCCGCCCATCCCATTCGCATTGAAGCGCCGATTCCCGGAAAATCGCTGGTGGGAATAGAAGTCCCGAATAAATCAGCGGCCATTGTCCGGCTTGGCAGTTTAATGGCCTTTCCGGAATTCACTTCCGGCGGAATGCTTAGTTTTATCCTTGGCCGGGATGTCAGTGGCGAACCGGTATTTGCCGATATTGAAAAAATGCCGCACCTTCTGATTGCCGGCTCCACCGGCAGCGGAAAATCCGTAGCGATTCACTCATTGCTTATATCTTTGCTATATAAAAATTCTCCGGAGACCTTAAAACTTATTTTGATTGACCCGAAACGGGTGGAACTTACTATATATAACGATATTCCGCATCTTATCGCGCCGGTGATTACTGACGGGAAAAAAGCGCTGGGCGTATTCCGCTGGGCAATTGAAGAAATGGAAAAACGCTACGATAAATTGCAGGCGGCCGGCGCCAGAGATATTAAAGGATATAATAAATCCCAAACCGAAGACCTTCTGCCGTATTTATTGATTGTAGTGGATGAATTGGCAGACCTGATGGCGGCTTACGGCCGGGATATTGAAAGTTCCATTGTCCGACTGGCGCAAATGGCGCGCGCCACCGGCATTCATCTCATTCTTTCCACCCAGCGGCCATCGGTGGAAGTCATTACCGGCCTTATTAAGGCAAACATTACTTCGCGAATGGCGCTTCAGGTTGCCAGCCAGGTAGATTCCCGCACCATTCTTGACATGTCCGGAGCGGAAAAACTGCTGGGCGGCGGAGATATGCTTTTTATTTCCTCTGAACTTTCCAAACCGAAACGGATTCAAGGCGCTTATCTTGGCGAAGAAGAATTGCGTTCAGTTGCGGATTTCATTCGGGACAATAATATGACAAATGACTACAATAAAAACGACAGTAAAAAAATCGCGCCTAACTTTGAAAAAGATATGGGAACGAACTTAAATTTGGACGAATATGCCAAAGAAGAAGATGACGAACTGTACGACGAAGCCGTAAAAATTGTGCGCGAAGCGCAAAAAGCATCTGCCTCTCTTTTACAAAGACGTCTGGCTGTCGGTTATGCCCGCGCCGCCCGCCTGCTGGATATAATGGAAGAACGCGGCATAGTCGGACCGGGAGACGGGGCCAAACCGAGAGAAGTATATTTAGACAAACCGGAACAAATGGCTAATGACCAATAACTGCATGGATAAATAAAACTCCACGGGCTGAAACCCGTGGTTTCTTTTTCACTCCGGCTTTGCTGGTCTGCCACTATGCCATAGCATAGTGGCAGATATGCCTACCCTTCCACGGCCCAATAGTTCGACAAGCTCACTACAAACAACCGTGGTTTTAGTAGGATATTTCGGCATAATATAAAAACGGCCCCAATGCCGTTTTTTAAATTTTATACATAACAAAAATCTTGGGTTTGAATTGTAAACTCAGCCGAAATATAATAAACTAAAACCAATGGAACCAGTCCACAAAGACCTCAAGACCTTATTAGCCGACGCGCTTCAGCTCAAAGACGCGAATCACTCAAAATTGTCCCAACTCACCGGCATACCGGAACGGTATCTTTGGGCAATTCAAAATTTAGAAATAGATAAATTGCCGCCGGCTCCTTATGTACGCGGCTATCTCAAAAAAATATCAGAAGTCCTTAATATCAATCAT
This sequence comes from Candidatus Harrisonbacteria bacterium RIFCSPHIGHO2_02_FULL_42_16, assembly GCA_001818695.1. Classification (GTDB taxonomy): domain Bacteria; phylum Patescibacteriota; class Minisyncoccia; order UBA6257; family 02-FULL-45-10c; genus 2-02-FULL-42-16. The sequence goes on from MHJG01000020.1 coordinate 8,206, forward strand.
GATGAGCTGTGGGAACTTTATAAAAAGGAATTTGAGCTCAAACAATCCGGAGAATACGATAAATTGCCCACCAACCGGTTTGCGATTAAACATTTATCCAGAAAAATCCGATTTCTGATATTATTGGGCATTTTTCTTCTGCTATATCTCATATTCGGCTGGGGAAGATTGATGGGGAAGCCGAATCTCATTATTGCCAATCCCGCAGAATCCATTATCACCACCGGCAGCAATCTTATTGTATTATCCGGCGGATTAAACCAAAGAGATAAACTGCTCATTAACGGAGAAGAAATTTTTATAAGCCGGGAAGGGAAATTCGCCAACGACTTTGCTTTACAGCCGGGATTGAATACGGTAGAATTCAAAGCTAAGCGATTATTGGGAAAAGAAGTTACAATTATAAAACAAATAATCTATCAACCGCAGTAACCGATGCAAAGCTACAAATTATTATCCAAATCTACAAATAACGAATTCGTTTATTCGTAAATTCGGTAATAATTCGTAATTCGTTGGTAAAGCGAAAGCGTATGAATAAAGAAAAAAATTCCGCGATGGGCGATGAACAACAAAATAAGGACTTAGATAATCTGCTTTCCACTCTGCAGGATAAATTCGGAGAAGGCGCGATAATGAAGCTCGGCGACGCCAAAAAAGTGAATGTGGACATCATACCAACCGGCTCTTTTTCGCTGGATTTGGCTTTGGGGGTGGGCGGCTTACCAAGAGGCAGAATTATAGAAATATACGGGCCGGAGTCGTCCGGAAAAACTACACTGGCGTTGAATGTGGTGGCGCAAGCCCAGAAAAAAGGCGGAAAAACCGCCTTCATTGACGCCGAGCACGCGATGGACCCTGACTATGCCGCCAAACTTGGCGTCAAAATCAAAGAACTTTTAATTTCCCAGCCGGACAGCGGAGAAGAAGCGTTAAATATCCTGGAAAGCTTGGTAAAATCCGGAATCATTGACGTGGTAGTGGTGGATTCGGTGGCGGCGCTTACCCCAAAAGCGGAAATTGAAGGGGAAATGGGCGCGCAATTCATCGGTCTGCAGGCGCGGATGATGTCGCAAGCGCTCCGGAAATTAACGGCAATTTCCGCAAAATCCAACACGATGATTATTTTCATCAATCAGCTTAGAGAAAAAATCGGCGTGATGTTCGGCTCGCCGGAAACGACTCCGGGAGGCCGGGCGCTGAAATTCTATTCTTCAGTCCGAATTGATGTCCGCCGGATTGCCCAAGTTAAAAAAGGAGATGTCGTAGTCGGCAACCGCGTAAAAGCAAAAGTGGCGAAAAATAAAGTGGCGCCGCCGTTTAAGCTGGCAGAATTTGATATTATGTTTGGTGAGGGAATTTCTTATGAAGCGGATGTTTTAAACGCCGCTATAAAACACGGCGTAGTTACCAAATCCGGCGCTACTTATTCCTTTGAAGGAAATAAAATCGGAGTAGGATTTGAAAAAACCGCGGAAATGCTTAAAGAAGATAAAAAACTCTTAGGTGAGCTTAAAAAGAAAACAACTTCGGTAGCGAAATAATTTTTCTTGACGCCTTTGTAAAAACAGCTATAATTGCCAATAGCTGTTTTTGTTATTTGAAAATGAAAAATGAAAATAAAATATAAGCTGTGTTTTGACCCTAAACTCCAAAAAAAATACGCCAATAAATGGCTGGCGTTAGTTCCCTTTAAAAATCAGTCCCATAAATATGAATATGAGATAGTAGACCACGATAAGGATTTTGCTTTGCTGAAAAAACGCGTTGATGGCTTGATGCGCGACAATCCTAAATCAGAAAAATTGCGTTATTTATCTTGCCAGATTTATTTTAATATGTATCCCCTGCGAGGCATCAAATATACGCCAAAATAAAATACCACCACTGTGGTATTTTTTATTAAGATGAGTACGCCCTTAACTGTTTTTTAGTTATCTTAAAAATGGTTTAAGCCTCTTACGCATTATAAAAAATTATAAGAATAAATATAATAACCAATAAGATAGCTATAATTCCAACTACAGCAAAGAAATTCCACATATTCTTATCTCCTTTATTATTCGTTGAAAATATACTGCTTTATATACTATTCCGTAATCAAAATTAAGTCAAATATCTATAAAATCATCTTAATAATTTTTGCTATTTTTTCCGAATCATGGCGAATCAGGCCCCTCGGCCTAAGCAAATCGGTTTTAATAAGCGTGGGACCGCCCTTGGGAAAATCCGCCAAATTCGGTTCCACGAAATCCGCCCGTTCTTTGATATATGGAACTAAGCGGTTCGGGCTCGGCTTATTGCCGTTAATCAAAACATAGTCCAAAATCCCCGAACCGAGATAATCGGAAATAGTCCCGGCAAAATCCGACGCCCTAAAATTATTGGTCTCGCCATGCTTCGTCATCAAATTGGTAAAATAAATTTTCTTGGCTTTGCTTTTCTGCAATGCCGATTTAACGCCCTTAACCAATAAATTAGGAATCAAACTGGTGTATAAATCGCCCGGACCGATAATAATCGCGGCGGCGGATAAAATTTCTTTTTCCGCGCTGATATTAATTTCCACCAGCGGCTTCAGCCAAACCCTTTTTACTTTTAATCGCCCGTCATGCTGGGGAATATCTATATTGGTCTCCCCTTTTATAATTTGCCCGTCTTCCAGCTCCGCCATCAGTTTCGTATGGTTCAAAGTTACCGGCACCACCCTGCCCCGAATCATTAAAATTTTTCCGGTTTCTTCCACAGCTCTTTCAAAATCATTGGTAAGCCGTTCAAGCGCGGTAATCATCAAATTGCCGAAATTATGGCCGGTCAAACCGACGCCTTCCTGAAACCGGTAAGAAAACAGATTGGAAAGCATCTTATTGTCCGACGCCGAAAGGGCAATCAACGCGCGCCGGATATCGCCGGGAGGAAGAATACCGAATTCCTCCCGCAAAATGCCGGTGGAACCGCCGTCATCCGCCATCGTAACGATGGCGGTTAAATTATCAAAATGGGGTTTTAAAGCGGTAAGAACCGTATAAACTCCGGTGCCGCCGCCGATTACTACTATTTTTTTATTAATTTTTTTCTTTGAAGCCATCTCCTTAATTATAACTTCATTGAAATCGGTTTAGATATCCATCTTATCAATAAAAAGTAAATAAGGCGGAAATCATAAAACCCAGCATTACCGCTATTAAAGCAAGTTTGATGGCGCTTCCGGCCAAAAATCCGATTACCGTTCCTTTAGCCGATTGCACTGCTTCTTCCGGTTTTTTTCCGCCGACAAACTCGCCGATAAACGCGCCGGCAAAAGGCCCGATTATTATCCCAGGCGGGCCTAAAAAAACAACCCCTAAAAGCGCGCCGATAAACGAACCGGCTATGCCGTACCGGCTGGCTTGATATTTTTTCGCGCCCAAAATCGGCGCCGCAATATCCAAAACCGCCGTCAGCGCCATTAAGCCGAGAAATACCAAAACCACCGTAACGGTTATAACAGAAAATTCTGTGATATAAGCGAAAATCAGCATTCCCAGCCACGCGAAAAGAACCCCTGGCAAAAACGGCACTATCACGCCAACCGCTCCGACCGCCGCCAAAACGAAAGAAAATATGATGAGTAAAATATCTCCGATATCCATAGTATAATTATAAGGTATGAAAATAATTATTCCAAAACTGTCCGTTGCTTCGAAAAATTTTCTACGCCAGTGCGGATATGCGGAAATTTCCAACTGGCATAAAAATAACGAAATCAGTTATGTTAGAACTTTGAATCCCGGGCGATTCTATCCCCGCTTTCATATATATATTGAAACAAATCCGAAACAAATAATGCTTAATCTTCACTTAGACGCCAAACAACCAAGTTATGAAGGAACTTCGGCGCACGGCGGCGAATACGATGGCGAAATAGTGGAAGCGGAAGCGTCAAAAATAAAATCCGCCGCTGAAAAATTTCAATCTAAAATCCAACCTCAATTTCTTGGCTTTCAAGAAAAAAAATCCTGGTGGAAAAATTTATTTGGATTATAAAATAAAAAAACCGCCTCGGATTGAATCCGGGCGGCAAATTATAATTGGATTTTTTTACTTAGGATACATTAAATAATCTAAATCGCTGCCCAATCTTAACGGTGGCCTCTTTTTAGGAGGATAAACAATGACCTTGGTGGGTTTTCTATACTCCGATTCGCAAAAACAAGGACAAGCAAGGCCTTGAAAATTAACCAGATAATCTATGATTCTGGGTTTCCAACCATCGTGATTATAATGAAGCTCGCAATACACTTCCGGGAAAGCTGGTTTTCTTTTTTTCCAAGAATCTAAAAGTCCGCCTAAAATAAAAACATGGCTATCTGCCAATGAACCAGAACGCGAACCGCCAAAAAATAAATAGCGACCCTTCATTTTTTTTATATGCGGCGCAAATGAAAAAGATTTGCAGCCCTCGTTAACCATAATCAACTTGCCCTTAAAATAGCGTAAAATATCTTCTAAATCTGAATAATACAGATATTTTCCATTATCGGATTTAGTTTTTCCGAAATACCAGTGGATACAATTGCCGTGAGCCAAAACACATAAAATGACGTTATCGTTTCTATGGCTACTGAAAACACTAAATAATTTATAGCGAAGAGTTTCGGAATCTACAAAATCAGAAGCCCTTAAAATGCTTATATTTTTATCCTGAAATAAAAGATATTGTTTTAAATACTTAATTAGTTTTCTGGCCTCCAAACCAAAGCTATTTTTAAGGCAAAAACATTTTTTATAACGACGGGTGGCTTTATTGTATAACAATTCCGACTCATCAAGCATTAATATAATCGCGTGCATTCAATACTCCTTTGTTAAGCTGCTATTTATAAAATAAAGGATGCGACAATTAAAGTCAAATTTGGGGTGCCTAGAGGGAATCGGACCCTCGCTACCGCTGCCACAGAGCGGAGTTCTGCCATTAAACTATAGGCACCATATTTAAATAAAATACCAAATTAGCCCTATGTTGTAAACAAAATTCCCATTGCGCATAACGCAATGGGAATGAAGATAAGTCAGGAAGATAGGTCAGTTTGGAAAATAATAGACGCGGTTCACCTTGCGCCGAACAAACATCCTTTCGCCCAACTGATTTTTCAACTCAATCCACGCCCTTCCGGACCCATCAACAGAAGCAATGGATCCAACCCTATATCTCAATCTCAGCCCACGATAAATAAGTGCCCATTTTCTGCTCCTGAAAAACACTCGTTTGCGGGAACCCGCCAATTCCGCCGACTGCGGAACTGTTTCCTCTTTGCCGCCCCGGATAAAAGCCAGTATGACGGCAAGCGCCTTCTGCAACCATTTCTTTATCATATCTCCTCCCCCTTCCTCTTTTTCACATCTTTTATACTAAAATATATTATATCATATATAAATTATTTGTCAATACCAATTGTTTTTTGATATAATATAAGTTAGAATATCTGTAAAATTGCCGCGGTAGCTCAGTGGTAGAGCGCAGCCCTGAAGAGGCTGGCGTCGGTGGTTCAATTCCGCCCCGCGGCACAAATAATAAATTGTTGATATATTATATGGATTGTGGAATTATACAACTCTGCTCGAACATTTTTTGAAGGGAACTGACCCGCCTCCGCTTCGCTCCGGCGGAACGTTCGAGCGCGGCGGAATTCTCTCCCCATGGGAGATCTCCCGTAAGGATGACCCCCACACCTCTTCGAGCCTGAAGGCCCTTCAGAGCCTGAACGGGGCCCCCTTCCGCCGCGCCCTCTCGGGAGGCCAAAGTTTTTTCGCCGCCAGTTACTTTATCTTAAAATAATCCTCAACAGCAGTCAAAAGGTCGTTCGGATTTTCAACAAGACGGAATGGTTTTCCGCGGAGCAAAGTTTCTGGTGTGTGAAATCCCCAAGTAATACCAATTGATCCAACGCTCATTTTCTCGGCTTCGTGCATATCACCGAGAGTGTCGGTTATAAAAACACAATCTTTCGACTCCACATCAAATTTTTCGAAAACCATTTTCATTTTCTCTACTTTGCTTGTATGCACATCGTTGCCCATGATTTGAGCAAAATGATTGGCCAAATCGTATCCTTCCAAAAATTCTTGAATTGGACTCGTAATCGTGGAAGAAATAATGATAAGCGTATAGTTTTTCTCTAAACCAACAATAACGTCTTTTATTCCGGGCACGATTTGGACTTCATTTTTCATTCTCGGAATGTATTCGGTAAAGAAATCAATGTCGTGCCGACATTCTTCGGTATGAACATTTATCGGTTCTTCCCAATCATTGATGTTTCCTTCAAATCTTTTTCGATAAATGTTCTCTGTTAAATGAGGGCAAATCATTTTCTGAATTTCAAAAGCTGACTGAAATGAATCGGCTATCACGCCATCAAAATCAAAAAGGATAAACTTCTTTTTCATAAATTATTTGCCCCCACTTGCAAGATATTCTGCAAGATATTCTTTAATAAGTTCCAGCGCGGCTGGATTGATAAAATTTTCGGGATACTCTTTTTCACCAAACCATCGCCATTCTGAAAACTTTTCCGGTTCAATTAGCCGCGCTTCTTGCTTTGATTTGCATATAAACAACGGCACTAAATCTCCCGATTTTGATCCAGGAACTTCACCAAGATATTTTTTAATTTCCAAGTCATTGATTCCGGTTTCTTCTTCAACCTCTCGACGGAGCGTGGTTTCAAGCGTTTCGCCAGAATCACATCTGCCACCTGGAATTGTCCAGACCGAAATTGTTTTCCATTTATCGGGAGTATAGTGCCGTAGCCCCATTAAAACTTTCCCATTTCTAACGATTATTGCGACTGGACAAGTTGTTTTATCACCAGTTTTTGACAGTCGATTTTCCATAACAATTATTTCAATAATTCATCAGCCGATACGCTAAGCGCGTTAGCTAATCTTTGAATTGTAGCAAGGGTAGGATTTTTATTACCACTCTCAATGTTGCTAATATAGCCCTTGTCAACCTCTAAAAGCCGCGCTAAAGCTCCTTGCGACAATTTTTTCTTGGCGCGAACCTTTTTCATGTTCTCGCCTAATTTCTTTGATATTTCTTGCATATTCCTTATACACAATTTATCATTTGTTGTTTTGTTAGACAACGGTTATACTATAGTATAACTATGCTAAAGAATTTTTTAATTGAATTGGCGGCAAAAAAATTCTGGGCCTCCCGCGAGGGCGTGGCAGAAGGGGGGGTGTGAGGGGAATTTCGCCGCGCCCGAGCGTTCCGCCGGAACGAAACGGAGGCGGGTCAGTTCCCTTCAAAAAATGTTCGAGCAGAGTTGTATAATTCCACAATCCATATAATATATCAACAATTTATTATTTTTTCCGCCCCGCGGCACAAATTATTAAACCAATATAAAAGCGCCTCGATAACCATCGGGGCGCTTGATTTTCATTTGCCGAAATAACCTTCCGGCAAATAATACATTCCCGGCTTCAAAATAAATGACGGTAATTCCTCTGCCGAAAAAAACTGGATTTTACCTGATTGCGCGAAAAACTCATTAAAAAAATTATTTTGTTTTTTGTACCGCACCAATTGAGCGCTGGGTAATTTAGCCAGCTTTATCGCCTCCTCAAAAGCTTCTTCGTTAAGGTAACCGATGCGATCAACCAGACCATTAGCAACCGCCTGATAGGCATCGTAGATTCGGCCGTCAGCTAATTTGTAAACCATATCCTTGCTTAATTTTCTGCCGTTGGAAACTTTTTCTACAAATCGATTAAAGGCGCCGTCAATTAAATCCTGCGCAATTTTATTATCATTTGCGTCGACCGGCTTAAACGGCGAAAGCATATCCTTGCTTTTACCGGATTTAATCGTATTAAATTCAACGCCGATTTTCCTAAGTAATCCGGAAAAGTTGGGAACTTGCATCATTACTCCGATACTTCCTGTCAATGTTTCCGGCGTGGCAACAATTTTATCAGAAGTCATCGCTATATAATAACCGCCGGACGCGGCAAGGCCATAAAAAAAAGCCACTAACGGTTTTCCTGATAGTTTGAAATTCGCTAATTTGTGATAAATGACATCGGAAGCGTTAACGTCACCGCCAGGACTCTGGATTTCTAAAATCACCGCCTTAACCGACGGATCCTCTTTTGCGACATTCAACATCAGACCGACATCTTCCACTACATTTTTCCCCTGATAACTTTCTTCACTAATCAATCCCTTAATGGGAATAACCACAATTTTATTTTCAGAGTTTATATCTCCGGCTAAATAGTCAAATTTTAAATTTTTCTGCGCAGCCAATTCTGCCATATTTGTATCTGCCATATTTGTATTTAAAGATTGCAAAATTTTAAAAACTTGAGTTCCTACAAACACTACTTCCGCAAAAAATACGATAGCGCCCAAAACCACCAAAGAAGTTCTAATCCATGTTTGTCGTCGGGTACTTTTTTCGGTTTTTTCTTTCGCCGTAACGAAACGTTCAAAAAGGTCTTTAAGCGCGTTAAATTGCTCTTTTTCCATTTCCATTCTCCTGTTCGGTTTTCAAGGTTTATTAAAGTGTAGCTAAATTAAAATTTAATGTCAAACTAATTTTGTTTTTTAGTTTTGTGCCCTCGGAGGGAATTGAACCCCCATCAAGACCTTAGAAGAGTCCTGCTTTATCCATTAAGCTACGAGGGCAGATTTCAATAAAACATTGTCGGAGCGCCGAGAATCGAACTCGGGCCTTATGCTCCCAAAGCATAAATACTACCATTATACTACGCTCCGATAAATTTTAATGTCGGACTGCTGGGAATTGAACCCAGTCCTCACGCACCCGAAGCGTGTATACTGCCGGTATACTACAGTCCGATATTACGGCTTTTATATTATAATATAAGTAAGAGCCTATCTCAATAATAGCTTCCAAACGCGATATTAGCCAATTTTATTCAGAACCAGGCAGAAGGAGAAAATCGTAGCTTAAGCTACCTTTCCGACGACTAACACCGTTATGAATAAAATTGGCTGTATCCCGAAGGGTTGCGGTTAAAATGAATTAGCTCTTTGTCGTTCCTCCTTGGAGTATCTAAAAATACACCTTCGTCGTCACTCCTTGAGCTAATTCATTTTTTCTCGCAACGCGTTTAGGAATTATTATTGAAATAGGTTCTCATTATGGAAAAACCACAAATCAAAGAAACATTCAAAAAAATAAAAGAAAAGGGCAGAGAAGAAAGGCGGAAAATAAAAAAACTGGTAATTAAGCGAAAAGACGACTTCCTGACCGCGCTGGAAAAAAACTGGCGCGACTGGGCATTAAAACCGCTTACCGTTTTTTTTGGCAGAATTGGAGTTTCCGCCAATCAAATCACTTATGCCGGATTTCTTTTAATCGCCGCGGCGATTGGGATGTTTTTTAAAGGTTACTCTTTGTCCTGGCAATTAATCATTTTGGTTCTAGCCGCCGTTTCCGACGGCATTGACGGCCCAACCGCTCGCAATAACAATAACGTAACCATTCTCGGCACTTGGCTGGATCATATCCGCGACGGCGTATTGGTCGCTTGGGCATCAACACTTCTATACATTTACGGCCTGTTAAGTTTTCAAATAATAACTCTGATTTGGACGCTTCAATTCCTGCTTATCTGGATTACCTTAAAAGATTTTTTAATCCGTTATCTTAAGGGATTGCCGGCAGAGGACGCGGAAATTTTAGTAAGCCATTTTTCACTGGACAATCTGCAGGCGTCGGTTATCGGCCGAATTCAATTTTTCTGCTGGACGGTCGGGTATTTATTCTTATTCTTATCGCTGATAAATCCGGAGCCGATTTTACTCGCTATCGGCCAATCCTTAATAATTTTGGAAATTATTTTCGCGTCTTTAAATATCCTGGAAAGCTACCAAAAATCCATTTAGAATATCTTGTCTTAAAAAGGAATTTTATTAAAAAATGATTATTAATTAAGTTATCCACAGGCTACTTGACTTATCTATAATCAATCTGTTAGTATATAAACATATAAATAAACAAGTAATTCCTCGTACGTGGGCCTCCGGATGGTTGCTCAATATAGCGTACGGGGTTTTGTTATTTATGGGAATAATGGGCTTTCTTCAATAACTTTATTTTTTATAATATTGTAATAACTATCATCGCCTTTTTCATGCTTTCTAAAAATCGCCCAACTTATAAAATCAACTGCTTGTAAGCTTTTTTCTTCCGCTGGTGTTTTAATGAATATTTTAATAGCTCCCTTGTGTTTATCAACAATTTTACTATTTAAGTAATTCTTAAAATTTTCATTTAAAAATTTATTAGTTTCTCTTCTAGAAGCTATTAACTCAATTTCTTTGTCGATCGGAACTACTTTTTTAATATAAATTCTATCGAGAAGAATATTAGTAACGTAATTATAAAGGACCTGTTTTTCGTCTTGTAGCTTAGTAAATACTTTCTGTTTATTAAGATAAATTGCCATTATAGTACAATCTTTCTCCGCTAATCTTTTAAGGAGCCTCTGTCTGGTTGTGGACCTTTCATTAACAGCATGTAAAATTCCCACTCTGCGCTTAATTTTCTTTTTTAATTCTGAATGAGTCCTTTTTACAATTTTCTCAATAGGATTCTTCTGCCCATCGATAAATAAGAAAGTTACAACAAAAAATTTTGAGGTCTTTTTCTTCTTAAAATTAAAACCTAGGTCACCCGATTCATCTAAAAATATATAAGCCATAAATTTAAAATCGGCATTGCTTCGGCAAGCTCAACGCAAGTTAAGCCGACTTAAAATATTTTATTCTAAACTTTCCAGAAAGGCAAATTTATTAAAAAATAAGCAAAAATTCTTATAAAAGGCAAACTTAAAATAAAGATTCTACCGCCCTATTTACTATTAGAATTCTATTTATATTTTTCTTATCAATTTTTACTTCTTTTAATCTACGTTTGGCTATAGCCACATATTCAGGACTGCTATCTATGCCTATAAACTTTCTACCAAGATTTTTGGCGGCAACGGCAGTGGTACCACTACCAACAAAGGGGTCTAAAACTATAGAATTTTCAGAAAAGGTTGTGAGATTAATTATATGTTCGCAAATAGACAACGGCTTAACTGTTTGATGAGTATTATAATCCCCTTTTTCTTTCTTTGTCGGCTTAGATATAAGAAATGCCCTATCTATTGTCTCGTGCATAGCATCCGTAGACATAACATTTGCCGGAAACATACTATCACCAACTCTAAAGGCAGTATTAACTAATCCCACCCTATGTTTAATCATATTATTTAAAAATGTTTCTTCCTGGGGTTTCTGCGCCATAACTATTGGTTCAAAACATGATTTTAATTGCGGAGTTTTCCAAAAATTTAATTTTTTCTTCAAGCTATCTTTTTCCTTATTATTAAATTTAGATTTATCAATAAAATGATTCAAACTCATGGCTTTTGCTTGATTTTGGGTATATAGCCATATAAAACAATCTCTAATTAAAAATCCGGCATCATCAACCGCGCTTGCCATTCGGTGATATAACCTTGGACTGGAAAATGAAAAAAAGAAACCGCCCGGTTTCAAAACATCAAAAATATTTTTAGATACTTCAAAATACCATGTATAAAATCTTTTCCCTTGCTCCTTATCCAATTTCATTCCAGAAGGCAAAGATTTAACAATATATTGATTACTTTTATCAGTAACAGTGTTATATTCCCACTTTTCATCCATTTTATCTAAAAAATATGGGGGGTCGGTTAAAACAATATCTACAGAATTTTTTTCTATAGTAGGGAGTAATTTTAAAGAATCTCCAAGTAAAATTTTATTGATATATTTTTTCATATTACTTATTAGGATTTTTTCCTTCAAATTCTTTGTATAAAATTTGGTATATTTTATATCTAACTTCTTTATCAAAATTTTTAACAAAATTGGGTTTAGCTAATTTTATAACCCTGCCTCTTTCGTCATAAACCCATCTGTTTCTATCGCCTCTATTACATTTTTGACATTGCGGAATAATATTACCGGCTATTAATTCTTTATTAGGGTCCATATGAGATTTCTCTAACTTTGTTTTAGTAGCAGGCCAATTAAAATTATACTCTATTTATTAATTTATCACAGCCGACTTTAAATATTTTATTCTAAACTTTCCAGAAAGGCAAATTTATTTTTTTGATTTTTTTAGACAAGATTTAATTACTCGAAACTCACCGGAATTAGGATACTTGTCTTTAAAATTTTTAACATCATCATATTCAACCCAAAAATCAGTGGATCCGCTTTCTCTTATTTTCCCATTATAAAGCCGTTGATATTTTTTGCCGAATACTAATTTTGTCTCCCTGTCCGAAAGAATATAGTAGTCAGCCCTACGATTTTTTAACCATGCATTAACATCAACATAAACGAAAAATAATTTAGGGTTAAAATCTTTTTTTAAAGATATTTTTTGCCTAAAATTCCTTTTATTAATTATTACATTGCAGAACCTATTATTACTCGCTTGACGAACCCATCTAGGTTCTCCATTTGGCGCCAATGTTGTAGTCGCTTTGGCATCAAACCTTATGAACTTATCCCCCAATTTTAACTCAATATCCCATCCCTTATTAGAACTACCGGCATAAACAAATTCGCCGCTATCAGAACAAAGCTGTACTTCATATTTTTCCAATAATCGTTTCAAAACCAATAATTCTCCTATAAATCCTCTATCAAAAGGTTTTCCGCACAAGCTTCGAAATTCCCAACAATCATCTAATACTTTCTTAATTAAATTTTTCCACTTTTTAAAATCCTGATTTTTCATAAATCTATTTTTTTCTATTAATTATCGTCGAATTAAAAATATTTAACTCCCATTCTGCAATTGATTGATTACCTTTCTTTTTTTCAATTTTTGATATTACCTTTTTATATTCATCTTTATTCATTTTTAGAAAACTAAGTTTATGCAATTCACGACCAAGCTTTTTAATAATGCTTGAATCTATTGGACAGTGCGGCGGTTCTTTTATATATTCACAAACCCACATATATTTAAGATATAGATTGACTAACTTTTGAGCCCGCCCAAAAGTGAAACCACTTCCAGCTAATTTCCCCGAAAATTTTTTATTCGCTTGGTTTTTAAAATCTTCAATAGTCTTAATATGGTTGTTACCTTTAATTTTTTGAGAATATTTAATAGATAATTTCCAAAGCTCGTCTCTTAGGTATTTTTTTATGGGTTCTCTATTAATTTTATTATTTTTATAAAAAGGAATTTTACGCGCCATTCCAAGCGATGCGATAAAACAAAGCGAACATATTTCCCGATGCATAAATTCTTTTTTTCTATTCTTAATATTCATAAATTTTTATAAAACATCTTTCAATTCTACTGCGTCGTCTTCATCGAGGCCATATTGCTCCATAACTTCTTTAACGTGTTCTGCTTCATCTTTGTCTAATGTATAGCTTTCCATCAACTCTTTAATTTCGTCGTCAGTTTCTTCGTCTTCGTCTTCATCTTCATCTTTTTCATCTGTATTATCAAATAATAACTCGGTCATAAATTTATTTTATCACAAACATAACGAGCTGCCTGTCTGCCGTGCGGCAACTTAAAAATCCGGCAAAGCGAAGGTTTTTTCTCTTATCCGAAACCCGCGCAGCCGCGTTGGCAGGGTCCGTTCGTTATCTATAATTAAACCGAGCGGCAACGCGGCGAACGCAAGTGAGCGAGTCGCTGGACGAGCGAAACGGGTTGAGGGAAGAGAAAAATCTTGAGCGAAAAATTATTTCACAAAATATTTTTTCTTAATTTCTTCCTCAATTATCGTTTGCGCTTCATTGGCGGATTTTTTGGCGAATTTCGCCATTTCTTCCAATTTTTGAACTTCCATTTGCGCCAAATCTTTAATCCGAGCCACTAATGTTTCTTTAACATTAAGCGCCGGGTCGTCCAGCACTTCTTCCAAAAGCACAGCCAAAATATAGCCGATTTTCGGGCCTGGTTCAATTCCAACTTCCCGCATTATGTCTTCGCCGCTTACCTTTAACATTTTAACGCTGACCGGGTCATTCATCACTTTTTCAATCCGGAATTTCAAATGCCGAAGCCGATAAGGAACCGCCTTCGCCACTCCGGAACCAATCCGGTCCGCTTCACGAACTTGAAAAAGAGCTTCCAAATTTTCTTTTCCCACTCTCCGCACCAGCCGCCGCGCTCCGGCATCCGTAACTATTTCCGGGTCATAAACAAACATATGCTCCCGCACCAAAAGAGCGGTTTTTTCAATCAGTTCTCTTGGAAAACGCAATCGGTCTAAAATTTTTAAAACTATTCTTTCACCGACCACTTGATGGCCGTAAAAAGTACAATCCGGGCCTTCTCCGCGCTTGGTTGCCGGCTTGCCGACATCGTGCAAAAGAGAAGACAGCCGAATCAATAAATCATAATTTTGCTTAGCGGCGTAATCCAACGCCCGGACATTATGTTCAAACACAGTGTAAATATGATGCTTATTCTGTCCCATTCCCACCCCTTCTTCCAATTCCGGAATTACATATTTTAACAATCCCAGCTCCTGCATTTTTCTTACGCCGTCAGCCCCGCCCTGCGGGGCCATTAACATCTTGGAAAATTCATCCCGAATCCGCTCTTTAGAAATAAATTCCAAAAGTCCTGCATGTTTTTTAATTGCCACTTCTGTTTTTTCTTCAATTCTAAATTCTAACTGCGACATAAACCGCACCGCCCTCATTAAACGGAGCGCGTCTTCCTGAAACCGCTCTTCCGGATTGCCAACCGCGCGGATTATTTTATTTTTTAAATCCTCCTGACCATCAAAAGGGTCAACAACATTAACTTTTAACTTTTCACTTTTAACTTTTAACTCTAATGCCATGGCGTTCACCGTAAAATCGCGGCGGCTCAAATCCTCCTCAAGCGTTTTCGCGAATTTAATTTCGTCCGGATGGCGCTTGTCGGTATATTTTCCTTCTAATCTATAAGACGTAACTTCCACGATTTTTAATGTCGGGTCTTCGCTGCGGGTCTTTACGCCGACAGTGCCGAATTGATTTTCATAAACGGTAGCCGGCTCGGCCGCCGTAGCTCCAGCGAAGGCGGCAAATAATTTCTGAATTTCCTCCGGCTTGGCATTAGTAGTAATATCCCAATCCTTTGGCTCTTTATCTAATAAAAAATCGCGGACACAACCGCCCACCAAATACGCCTCAAAACCGGCTTTTTCCAAAACCGAACCGATTTCCAAAATTTCCTTTTTTTCTAATTTTTCCATTGAAATCTCTTTATATATTATCTTTTAAATTTGGAAACTTTTCCATAATAAACATTATAATCCAAACTCCGATACTTGACAAGGTAAATCTTATATGCTATAATACTTATAGTACAAGGAGGAGTTATGAAGAAAAAGATTATGCTGTTAAAACCGATACGCACAGACACAGAGGGAAAGTCGCTGGTCAGGTTTTACTGCGCTGGAGGTGATAAGCGGGAAGGAACCTTCTGGAGAGGGACTTTTATGGCTATGCTTTACCGTAAAGGCAACCGCTGGTTTCCAGACGAAAAAAAATGGCCGAAAGAAATAAAGCAACCAAAAAAAGGGTTTCTCATCCAAAGCTTGCTTTCTCCGCGTGAATCCTTACCAAGACGACTGGGCGTTCCGACTTAACGGAACGCCTTTTGTTTTCTAATAAAAAACCGGCTTGATTAGTGACGGGATTGCACCCTAAGATATCTGTGCCTACCAACTTGCAATAGAATGCCAACACTTAAATTTATATTCTTATCCAAATTATTTTGTTTTTCTCCGTTAATTTTTACTCCGCCCTGCTTAACCAACCGCCGCGCCTCGCTTTTACTGGGCGCCATTTTTGTTTGAACCAATAAATCAACCAATAACAAACTTTTAACTTTAAACTTTAAACTTTTAACTTCTGTCGGCGTCTCTTTTCTGGAAACCACCCGCGTAAATTCTTCTTCGGCTTTTTTAGCCGCCGATTTCCCGTGATACATTCCAACGATTGTTTTTGCCAATTCCAATTTCGCCCTCCGGGGGTCTTTTGCCGTTCGCGCCGCAAATTTTTCTGCCGGCAAATCCGTCAACAATTCCGCGTACTTTACCATCAGCGCGTCCGGAATGGACATAATTTTTCCGAACATCGTTTCCGGCTTTTCGGCAAGGCCGATATAATTGCCATAACTCTTGCTCATTTTTTGGACGCCATCCGTTCCTTCCAAAAGCGGCATAGTAACAATATCCTGCTCTTTCATTCCGTATTTTCTTTGCAGACGCCTGCCCATCAGCAAATTAAACTTCTGGTCATTGCCGCCGATTTCCACATCCGATTTCACCGCCACCGAATCATATCCCTGCAAAATCGGATAAAGCGCTTCCAGCATGGTAACTTCCTGACCAGCCCTGATTCTTTTCTGAAAATCCTCCCGCTCCAGCACTCTTTCCATAGACATCTTGGATGCCAATTCCAAAATTAATTCCTGATTCTTGCCAAACCACTCGCTATTATGGCGAATTTCCGCTTTTTTAACATCTAAAACCTTGCCCGCCTGATTCAGGTAGGTCTTAAAATTATTTTTAATCTCTTTATCGGAAAGCGGCGACCGGGTTTTATCGCGTCCGGAAGGGTCGCCAATTTTAGCCGTAAAATCGCCGATAATCAAAATCGCTTTGTGGCCGGCATCCTGAAACTGCCGGAGTTTCCGAAGCAGAACCGTATGCCCCAAATGTAAATCCGGCGCCGTCGGGTCAATGCCGAATTTAACACGCAATTTTCTTGCCCTGAGCATAGTCGAAGGACTGCCGCGAAGGGCCTGCTCCAAATGCTCTTTTTCAATCACTTCCGCCGCGCCGCGGGTTAGTAAATTATTTTTTACCATTATTATTTCTTCCCTTAAGCACTTCATCCACCAATCCGTATTCTTTCGCTTCTTTAGCGGTCAACCAAAAATCCCTGTCCGTATCCTTTTCAATTTTAGAAAGCGGCTGGCCGGTATGCTTGGCAAGGATTTGATTAAGCTGTTCTTTCATTCTTACAACATGCTTGGCGGTAATTTCAATTTCCACCGCCTGCCCCTCGACGGCGCTCATCACTTGGTGCAAAAGCACTTCGGAATTCGGCAAAGCCACCCGTTTCCCGTCTTTGCCGGCCGCCAAAAGCACGGCGGCCATAGATGCGGCAATGCCGACGCAAATAGTGGAAACATCCGGCTTAATGTACTGCATCGTATCGTAAATCGCCAAACCGGCAGTTACCGAACCGCCCGGAGAATTAATATAAAGTTTAATATCCTTATTGGCGTCCTCGTGCTCTAAAAATAAAAGCTGGGCAACAACCGTATTCGCCACTCCGTCATTTATCGGACCGGCCAAAAAAATAATCCGTTCTTTAAGCAGACGGGAATAAATATCATAAGCTCGTTCGCCCATTGAGGTTTTTTCAATAACTGTTGGTATTAAATAATCGTTGTATTCCATAAATTTATTTTAACCCTTCTAAATACTCAAACACCTTCCTATTTTTAACTACCCCATAAGTATAATCATAAATTTTCTGCTGGTCAATGTTTTGGCTATTGCCCAAACCGGCATTAGCTAAAAAT
This sequence comes from Candidatus Harrisonbacteria bacterium RIFCSPHIGHO2_02_FULL_42_16, assembly GCA_001818695.1. GTDB lineage: Bacteria > Patescibacteriota > Minisyncoccia > UBA6257 > 02-FULL-45-10c > 2-02-FULL-42-16. Next base: position 25,836 of record MHJG01000020.1, read on the forward strand.
TTGCTGGTTTCGGCCTCTATCTCTTCCTGGCTCGGCTCTAATTTCTCGTCCTTGGCAAGCTGATACAAAACTAGATTACCGGCGACGCTGTTTCGAGCTTTCGCTTCCATCATTTTTCTTGATTCTTCATCTTTTGGCTCGGCGCCGGAAAATGATTGGTATTCCGCAAGCATATTGCCTAAGGTCTTATCCGTCATAATTTTGGGGATTTCCATTTTGGAATTGGTAATTATTTTTTCCAATATCACTAACCGGATTCTTTCTTTTTCTTTTTCTTCCAGTTCTTTTTTTAATCCTTCCCTTACGCTATTTTTAAAATCTTCCGCTTTTTCAAATTTCCCTAAATTTTTCACGAATTCATCGGTCAATTCCGGCAGCTGCCTGTCAAAAACTTCCTGAACCGTTGCTTTAAAATCCACTTCTTGCCCGCGTAAGTCCTCTTTCCAATAATCTTCCGGAAAACTCAATGAAAATTCCAAATTGTCTCCTTCTTTACGCTCTTCAATTTTTTCTTCAAAACCCGCAATAAATTTTCCCTGTCCCAATATAAACTGGTCATTTTTTTCCGTTAATCCTTCTGCGGCTTTTCCTTTTACGGTTCCGGAAAATTGAACTTTAACCGCGTCTCCCTTGCGCGCTTCTCTATTTACCCGCACCAATTTAGCCCTGGAATTAAGCACCCAATCAATAGTTTTTTGGATATCCCCATCTTTAACTTCCATAACTTTTTTATTTTTCAATTCTTCTCTGGCGATTTTTTTATAATCGCCCAGTTTCACTTCCGGAAAAACCGTCAAGGTTAATTTATATTTCAAACCCAGATTGGCTTGAGGGTTGGTCTCCGTTATCTCCACTTTCGGCTGGGCAATCAGCTGCCAATTATTATCTTCAGTAATCTCTTGCAGATTATCCCGCACCGTTTTGTCAGCCGCTTCTTCAAAGACCTTTTCTTTATCCACGGATTTTTCCGCCATTTCTTTCGGCGCAGTTCCCGGCCGAAAACCTTTTAAATGAACACTTTGAAGCGCCGCGTCATAAACCGGCTGATAATATTCCAAAAATTCCTTATGTTCTAAAACCACTTCTGCTTCTATTATTGAATCCGGCAATTTTTTGAATGAGTATTTCATCCCGTTAGAGACGGGTCATCTTTAAGATGTCCCGTAGCTTAACCGATTAAGCGGTTTACGACGATTAGCTATTAAAATCTTTGTATACTTAGTAATCATAGTTTAGTTGTCTCTAACGGGATTTCATTTAGTTTTTAGAAAAATATCTAAAAGCTAATTCTTCTCCTAATTTTTTAATTTTCTTATCTAATGTCTCGTCATCTTTCGGAAGTTTAGCGAATAATTCGTCAACTTCTTCATTTAAGGAAACAACAGCTTTATTTTTACCATCCATTTTTTCCTGTAATTCTGTAAATTCTTTCCAGCCCTCATCTGTTTCCGGCAGATTTTTAAATTTCTTATCGTACTCCGATTTTAACTCCGCTAATTCCTTTTCAAGCTGTTTAATGCCCGTATCTAAAATTTCAACCCTATTCAATATCGCGTCATTTAAATCTAATTCAGCATCATCTCCGTGTAAAATCTCTCCTTGCTTTTTTAAAAATTCTTCGTAAAAACCCTCTCTAAAACCTTCTTTCATAAAATTTATAAAAACGGCACCAATAACAAAGCCACAATATTTATGACCTTAATAAGCGGATTGATTGCCGGGCCGGCAGTGTCTTTGTAGGGGTCGCCAACCGTATCGCCGGTTATCGCGGCTTTATGGGCTTCCGAACCCTTGCCGCCAAAATTGCCGGCTTCAATATATTTCTTCGCGTTATCCCAAGCCGCTCCGCCGGTAGTCATGGAAATCGCCAAAAATAATCCGGAAACAATCGTTCCGATTAAAAATCCGCCGAGGGTCTTGGCGCCAAACACCAAACCGACAAAAAGAACCGCGACAATTGGAATCAGCGCCGGAATTATCATTTCTTTCAAAGCGGCTTTGGTAACGATATCCACGGTCCGGCCGTAATCCGGCTTGGATTTATATTCCATAATTCCCGGATTTTCCCTGAACTGCCGGCGCACTTCTTCCACCACCGCTCCGGCTGTCCTTCCGACGGCCTTCATCGCAATAGAAGAAAAAAGATAGGGAATAGCGGCGCCAAGCAACAAGCCAACCAGCACTTCCGGGCTTTGAAGCTCAAAAACCGTGCTTTTGGCAAGATTAGACAAATCAGCAATATAACCGGCGAACAAAACCAGCGCCGCCAAGCCCGCGGACGCAATCGCGTATCCCTTGGTAATCGCTTTGGTAGTATTGCCAACAGCGTCCAACGCATCGGTAATTTGCCGGACATTATCCGGAGCGCCGCTCATTTCCGCGATGCCGCCGGCATTATCGGTAACCGGCCCGAAAGAGTCAATAGCCACGATAATTCCCGCTACCGAAAGCATAGAAGTCGCCGCCAAAGCAACACCATAAAGTCCAGCCAAATAAAAACTTGCCAAGATGGCGCCGGCCACCGCTAAAATCGGCAAAAAAGTTGATTCCATTCCCACGGACAATCCCATAATGATATTGGTGCCGTGACCGGAATTGGACGCTTCGGCAATGGATTTTACCGGACGATATTTTTTCGCCGTGTAATAATCGGTTATCACCACCATCAGCGCCGTTACCGCCAATCCAATTAAAGAACTTAAATAAAAATTAAAATATCCTTCTCCTAAGAAAAACCGGGTGGCTGGATAAAAAAGTAAAGCCGAAGCAACCAAAGAAACAGCTAATCCTTTATATAAAGCGCCCATGATAGTTCCATTTTTTCCGACTTTTACAAAATAAACTCCGATTAAAGAAGCTATAATTGCCAAACCGCCCAAAACCATCGGAAAAATTACCAGCGGGCTGGAAATATTTTTATCAACAAAAAATCCCAGCAGCATTGCCGCTATAATAGTAACTACATAGGTCTCAAAAAGATCCGCGGCCATGCCGGCGCAATCGCCGACATTATCGCCGACATTATCCGCGATTACTCCGGGATTGCGCGGGTCGTCTTCTGGAATGCCGGCTTCCACCTTGCCAACCAAATCCGTGCCCACATCGGCGGCTTTGGTATAAATCCCTCCGCCCAAACGGGCGAAGATTGATATTAAACTGGCGCCAAAACCCAAACTAACCAAAGCGGAAATATCTTTGGTAAATAAATAAAATCCGGCTAAAGACAATAATCCCAGCGCCACCACCAAGAATCCTGTTACCGAACCGGATAAAAAAGCTAAAGATAAGGCCTCGTTTAATCCCCTGCTGGCCGCTTCGGCTGTTTTGGAATTAGCCCTGACTGCCACATTCATTCCGATGTATCCGGCAAGCGCGGAAGCCGCCGCGCCGACTATGAATCCGAGCGCGGAAAATTTTCCCAAAAAATAAAAAATTAAGACCGCTAAAACCGCGGCTACCCAAAAAACGCTTCTGTATTGGCGGTTCAAATACGCGGCCGAACCGTCTTGAATCGCCTGCGAAATTTCCGTCATTTTCTGATTGCCGTTCGGCTGTTTTTTCAACCAAAACATCACGTAAACGCTGTACAATATCGCCAAAGCAATCGGAAAAAATATCAATAAATAATGCATAAAAAATTAAATTATTCTTTTGCTTCGCCCTTTTTGTCTTCTTTCCCGACATCCTTCAATTCAGCCGCAGCTTCTTCGTTTTCTGCAATTGCGGCCACGCCCCCTTCCTGCACTTCATCCGGATTAACCTGAGAACGGACGTCAATTTTCCAACTGGTAAGTTTCGCCGCCAAACGGACATTTTGTCCGCCCTTTCCTATCGCCAAACTTAACTGGTCGTCGGGCACAAAAACTTTTGCTTCCCGGCGAGGAGAAATTTCCACCTTGGTTACTTTGGCCGGAGATAAAGAATTCGCTATAAACTTAGCCGAATCTTCGGACCATTCAATAATATCAATTTTTTCGCCTGCCAATTCATTGCTGACCGCCATTACGCGAGTGCCGCGCTGACCAACGCAGGAACCAACCGGGTCTATGCCTTCCGCGTTGGAAATCACCGCAATTTTCGTCCGGCTACCCGGTTCGCGGGCAATGCTTTTAATTTCCACCGTGCCATCGGCTATTTCCGGAACTTCCAGTTCAAAAAGCTGGCTGATAAATTTCGGATGGGAACGGGAAAGAATGACTCCGGGGAGCCGCGATTCTTCCTGCACCGCCAAAACATAAAAACGCATCCGGCTATTGGCGGAATAACGCTCTCCGGGTATAGATTCGTTTTGAAATAAAATGCCGGTGGCGCGCCCTAAATCAACATAGACATTCCCTCTGTCAAACCTCTGTATAACGCCGCTGACAATTTCTCCTTCTTTATTTTTATATTCATCTAAAATTGAATTTCTTTCCGCTTCACGTAATCGCTGGAGAATAACCTGCTTGGCTGTCTGGGCCGCTATCCTGCCGAAATCATCATGAACCTCCAAAGGAAAAACCAATTCTTCCCCCAGCTGGGCGTCCGGCTTAATCGTTTTTGCTTCTTCCAAAAAGATATGCCGGTCCGGATTATAGCGCGGTAATAAACCCTCTTCTTCTGCCAAAAATTCTTTAGTTATAACTTGTTTCTCTCCTTTATCCTCCATAGCTTTAGCGTCGGAGGATTCCTCAACAATCCGCACCGTAGTATCGTCAACAACGGTTTTTACTTTCCAAAATTTAAGGGCGCCGGTTTTAAGGTCCAGTTTGGCTTTCGTTATTTCTCCTTTTTTGCAGTATTCCTTTTTATAGGCGGCGGCCAGCGAAATTTCCATCGCTTCCAGCACTTTTGCCGGATCCAGGCCTTTTTCTTGGGAAATTTGCTCTACTGCTTTTTTTAGTTCTTTTAGATTCAACATTTTTTAACCGATTCTAACCTACAAATTATTATCCAAATCTACAAAGTTAGTTTGGATGTGGCTATTTGTAAGCCATTCGCATACAGTTTGTAGATTCGGATGTTGTTTGTGGGTTTGGATCGCTATTTAAACAAATGCCCGCTCTCCGGCGGACATCAATCATTATTACCAGTATATAGGAACAAAATAAATTTGTCAAGAGTAAAAAATATAAAACCGTCCCGCAACGCGAGACGGCTGAATATCCTCAAACTCCCAATTTAAATCTTATCAATTCCCAGAGCATCGCCAATGGCGCCCAATAAGGAACAAAATCTATCCTTGCCTCACACTTGCCGCAGATTAAATATTGTTTATGAATAAATCCATGCGGATAATCATAGGTAATTTCCCCGCAATCCCAGCAATAAAAAACATAAAACGCTATTTCTCCAGACCAACCCTCTTTCTGAAATTTACCGGCGAAAATCTTTTTATTTAAAATATGGATTTGAAATTCCTGCCACAAAGAAAGATTTTCCGCCTTTTGCTCCAACACTCTTTCAATCTCTTGGTCAACTCGGCCCACTGCGACCTCCTATCTATATTTTACACTAAACTCTGATTTTAAATTTACAAGAAATATCTTTGAAAAGCAAGTAGTTGTAAAAAAACCGCCGTAACCTGGCGGTTTCATTCTAAATTAATTTTCTCTGCCAACCAGCGCGAAACCGGCTCAAAATTTTCCGTAATCACTACGCCACCCATGCAATTTTTTAATTTTTCTGCTTCAACTTCATTATTGGTAATGCCAAAACGATTTTCTTTAAGATATCCCAATTTAGCGTCACTGCCGGAATCGCCAACCGCCAAAATTCTTCTATACGAAACACTAAAACTTTCAGAGAAACGCCGAGAGTATGCGCCTTTATTGCTCGGAAAAACAAGATATTCCGTATTAAGCCCCTTCACTAAGCCAATGGAGTCAATGATTAACTTTCCGGCGTAAATACGGCTTACCAAATGAAGCGCGTCATTGGATTTAAGCGCCGCCTCAATAAACTGCGCAACCCCATAAGAAATAATTGCGACTGGAATATGGCGGCATTTCAGCCATTTCAAACATTCTACAACGCCGTTTCTCAACCTTACCAAATGCATAACTTCTTCAATTTTTGAAATGCTAAGGCCGGCCCTAACATATAAATCAACCGTCTCAAAAAACCAGCTACTTTCTTCATTTTTTGTTAATAATCCGGCATGAGCTTTTTTTATATATTTATCACGCATCAATTTAAGCTGGACCATATGTTCTTCCGGCATTGCCCTATCAATCACGTCAAAAAGCGATACTAAATTTTTAGAAGTTAATGTGCCATCAAAATCAAATACCACGACCCATTTTGGTTTATTCACCTAAACCCCCGTATCAAAGAACAACTATGATTATATTATACCAAAAAACAAATTTTTGTCAAAATCTTACCGAACTTCTACTACCTGGTCAAAACTGCTCGTCCCTTCCAGATTTTCACAAGATAGCGTGTAAGCGGTGGTAGTTTTTGGCGAAACACGGATTGAACCGAAAGTTGCTTTTTTAATATCCACTGTTGGAGCAATGGAACAGCTGTTGGCAAATTGGCATTTCCAGCTCAAAATAGATTGCCGTTCAAAAACCGAGCTTTTATCAAGAACATTCGGCAAAGCAGAAAATTCGCAAACCGGCAATTCCGCGACTTGAAGCGTTACACTTTTTTCCGTTGTTCCCAATTTTCCCCTGCAAGTAATCGTATAGGTTAAAGTCCGTTTTGACGAAGCGAAAAATTTTTGCGAACCGCCTATGGATTTTTCTCCGTCCCAGGCGTCCGAAGCGGAACAAGAATCCGCGTTTTTAACATTCCACGACAAAACATATTCCGACGGCGCGCCTAATTTCACCTGTCCATTTTCCGACCCGTTAATGCGAAAATCAATTACCGGCGCCGAATCCGGCGGAGGCGGCTCGGTAACCGCTATATTTACATAAGCGATGTTGGAAATTTTTCCGTTATTTTGAACTAACCGCAAAACCTTATATTGATACACGCCCGGCTTGTCATAAAAAGTCGCTTCTCCTAAATAAAGAGCGCAGTCCTTTGGGGATTCCGGGTCAAAAGTTACGCCGCTGAATACCGGCTCTTTGTTAAGAGCAGAATTCCATTCACAGCTTCCGCCCGAAGACATCAACCGTGTCCATTTTCCGGTTTCATCTCGAGACGCGATTTTATCCCCACTTATGTCATATCCGGCGCTAATCCAAAGCTTTATCGGTTTGCCCTGAACGACCCTGACGCTCCGGCTAAAATTTTTTCCGTCCGCGCTGATACTCGCTTCGGCAACCGGCAAAGCAACCGGCGCTTTAGTTCCGCCGACTAAATTAACCGTTACTTCGTCGCCGCCGACTCCCGGACAATACATTTTATAAGTATAAGTTCCGGCCTTACTTTCCGAACGCTGTTCCGCGCCGGCGCTTCTTTTAATGCCAAGCCAGGAACCGTATGCCAAACAATACTTGTCCAAATTCCAGGACAAATTAAACGACGCCGGCGCTCCCATTGTCAAAGGCCCGTCTTGGCCGTTAATTTTAAGGTCTAATTTCAATTCTTCTTTTGGCGCCGGAATCGCTACCGACTCTTCCATCGGCGGAGGTTCTATAAATTCCGGCTCCTTAATTTCCGGAGCAGTTCCGCCGGGCGTTATCGCTGGAACTACTTTTAAAGTCGCGGAATGTTGCGCCGTTCCCGTATCAGATTTTCCTTCCGCGGTTATTGTGTATAAAGTGGTAGTCCTCGGAGAAACTTTTTTAGACCCGCTGGCTTCCACCCGGCCGATACCCTGATTGATAGATAATGAAGTTGAATTTCCGCTGGTCCAACTCAAGGTCGCGCTTTCGCCTTCTTTAATTACCGCCGGTTCAACTTTAATATTTACCGATGGTTTTGGCGGAATAAGCACAGTCAGAGGAATAGTTTTACTAACCGATTTTTGTTCCGGAAATTCTCCGGAAGCGGTAATCGTGTACGAAGTGGAAAATGTCGGCTTATCATATATGTCTCCGATAGATTTAAAATTACTGCCTATTATCTGATTGCCTTCATTGATGGAAATTCCGTAACCATCTTTAATATCCCAGCTTAATTTCACGCTTTCTCCCCGGGTAATCGTTGCGGGAGTTATTTCAAATTCATTTATATGCGGGTTACGAATGTCGCCTATGTAAACCTCGGCGCTTTTCTTTATTGTTTTAATATCCAAAGATTGCCTATTATCTGTAATACCGGTACATTCAAATTCAAAAGTGTAAATTTTACGCGGAGCATAATCATACCTAAATGACCCCCGTAAAGATTGTTCGCTAAAATTTCCAAAAAATTTTCCTAATGATTCATTGCCCGGCGCTTTGCCGGAAATCGCGCACTGTTCCTCAAAATTAGCTATATTATAATTATTCAATGACCAATCAAGCTGAATACCCTCTCCTCGCGGCACTAATATTTTTTTGGCGGTCAGAGCCATTGCGCTGTCTAACGACGGACAATATGTCCAAAGATGATATTCCTCAAGACGGCAAGGGGTATAAGTGTACACCTCAAATTGAACAGTTTCTGTGTTTTTAGAGTGCGCATAATTATTGCATTCTTGTTTTGATACCCCTGGAGTTGCAATATCTTTACGCACTAAATACCGATTACCGATACATTGGGGCGGCGGATTTCCTCGTAGTTCATCGTTATAAGGATCGCTCGGAAGAGAAATAATCGCCCAAACCATTAATGGCGTTAATATGCCTATTAAATTTAAAAAAATGTATTTTTTTTCCATCAACTTTATTTTACTACAAAACAAATTGAAAAAGAAAACCCTTCTTTTAGGAAGGGCGACGGCTAGAAAACTCTTTAGGTATATAAGATTTTAATATTGCTTTTTGTCTCTTGGAAAATCTTTCCCAAATAAGTTTTTCTAAACATTGAACATCTTCCTCGCCAACTTGATTCATAACAACATGAATAACTTCGTGAAGTAAGGTGGAGCTCATTTCTTCTTTATCAAAGTTTTTGCGAGGATCAGCGCTTATATAAATATGGTCTTTTTTATCTAAATATCCGTACAAAAATCTCTTATGAGGTTTTCCTTTAGTATCCGGGTCAAGTAATTTCTCTACTTTGTGTATACATCTTATCTGTCTTTTATTATTCAAAAATTTAATAATTAGCTGAAAAAAATAATTTATCAGCCTCGGGTCGGCAGATTTTCCAAATTTTCTTTGCTCCATTTTTCTCCGTATATTCAATTTTCAAAGTTTTTATAAATATAACTCAGGTGAATTTTATTTTCAACCCAACGAAAATATTTAGTAATGCTGAATAAATTATCAAGAAAATGAAAAGCCCCGTCTTGCAATTGCAAGACGGGGCTTTGTTATCATTCGGGCCGGGTTTTTAAAACCAAAAACGCAGTCCGGCCTTCAGCGCGATACTGCCGGATGGCGGCTCGTGCACATCCAGCCACATGCCTCCGAGTACCGCTTCGCCGATAAGCTGGACATTTCCGGTCTGGGATGTAGCGTAGTCAAGGCCGAAAGCAATTTTGCCGTTGCCTCCGACTGAAGTGCCGCGCCAGCGAATCACACTCGGCCCAAATCCTCCATAAACATGCTTTCCAAAGAAAGCTTTTTTTGGAGGAGGGCTCCAGTATCCCAACAGAAATGTTCCGTTAACGGCTGTTCCCAGCCCGATGCCGTTCCGATGATATTTAAGATTATCCACCGAAACACCTAAACCAACCCTGCTCGGACGATAAAAACCGTCAACCGTCCAGACGCTCTCCGTATCGTTCAGTCCCCAGCTTCCGCTCACGGAATACTTCTCGGCATAAACAAAATTGCCCGCGCCGAAAACCAACAACAGCAACATCCCCGCAATCATTCTTTTCATTTCTATTCTCCTCTTTGTCCTCCATAGCCTTAGCGACGGAGGATTGCCTTTTCTTTTTTCAAACTGCAACCTTAATTAATATAATATCATACTATAATAAACTTGTCAAATGTTTTCGTAGTGATTTATATTTGGTTTGTTGCGCGAATCCAAAGTTATCGCCACCAAATCAATCCGCCATCCTTTTTTATCATTTACTAATTTGAGATTTTTATTGGCATATAAATAAGAAGTTCTTTGTAATTTTATCAGTTTTGCCTTTGTTAAATTGTCTTCCGGTTTTAGTGCAGCAAGATAATTCGGCAATTCTTGAATTGCCGAATTATCTTGCTGTATTGCTTGCCCTGAGCCGCGTCGAAGGGTTTTTACTTCTACGAATACTAAAGTTCCGTCCGGCGCCTGTGAAACAATATCCAACTCGCCCCACGGCCTCCTAAAATTCCGTTCAATAACAGTAAATCCTTTATTAATAAGGTATTCGCAGGCAATATCCTCGCCAATTCTGCCGGTTTCTGATTTTTTAAACATTTTTAAAATATAACCTCAAAATAAATCTTTTACAAATAAAAATGTTTCACGGCCAACAAATTTCAAAAATTATTCCTATTCTAAACACAATGTTTTACACTTTAAGCGTAAAACATTGAAATTGCTTTGTTCGTAATTTATAAAAAATGTTGGTTGTTTTACAAACAATAAAACAAAATGTTTCACGTAACTGGGTCGTTAGCTATTTAAGCACAAGCCAGTAACCAATGTTTCACGCTTTAAGCGTGAAACATTTCCTGCGGACGAAAATCTCTGTACGAAAATGTTTCACGAATCACAACTTTGACTCTTTAAGCACAAATTCATAACCAATGTTTTACACTAATGTTTCACATCGTTTTTAATGTTTTGTCAAATTTTGAAATAAAAGACCAAAAATGCGGCAATTTATAGTAATTTTGCCGCATTCTGTCATATTGCCGATATTTCTAATCCATAAAAATAAGAGTCCACCGATAAACTGCTTCAAAATGAGGACGAAAAATAAAAACCGCCCTGCAAACCAGGCGGTCTTTTTTTTATGAGGATTGAATAAATTAAAATCCTAAATATCTTGCCACCGCTGCTGCTAATAAAAGATAGAATGGAAATGCGACTACACCGCGCTTGGTATCACCCTCACCAAAATAACTAATTACTCCTGTCACAGCACCAATTATAACTCCTGCACAAAACAGGACATTTGCCATGCTCAGCCCCCCCATTTAAAACGAACTACTTGCTATATGTTATTCCAATATCAGAAATAAGTCAAGCCCTTGTACTAGTCCATATGATAGTGTCCACTTTAATGCTTCAAAAAATAAGTGTAAAAAAAACCGCCCAGTATTTGCTGTGGCGGGTAATTCGTAAATTAAATTTATGCTTTTTCTATTGAATAAACTTCCGTAGTATACCATGAATAGTCCTTGTTCGAATATTTTAAAATCATATCAGCTTGAAGTTCAAGAAAAACAATTTTACAGCGATTAAAGTCCAGTGGTTGTTCGTCTCTAATAACAGTTCGTTTTCCTTTATTGTCTTCCGCTCCAAATCTATAAGTGGAATTTCTAGTTTTAACCACTAATGGGCTCTTGCTAGTTTTTAATTCTGAATCTAAATCTATTTGTGATTGAGTTTCCAGAGCATTTTTATCTTGCAAGAGTGGTAAAACTCTCTTGCCGTTTACCTTCACTTCTTGGGTTAAGGGAAGGATTAATTGGGCGTCTATTGTGCCGCGCACCGAAAGCATAAGCCGGAAACCAACGGCGATGCCGCGTATCTTAACCATCGTTCCTCGACCGGTCAAAGTAGTGCCCAAAACAGATGCGGGCGTATCTTTGGGAATGCAAGATCTTCCTTCACTGCCTAAACGAACTTCTCCTTTTTCCGAATTTATCACTTCCATCGTATATAATGTATTACAAGTTCTTACGGCCAAAACATCTCCTGCCTTTAGTTTATTCATGAAAAGCCAATCTAACCCATCTGATTTATCCAGTAAATCGCGTACCTGCGGATGAAGGCCGTCGTCCATTTTTTCCTCCTCTTCTGCTTGAAACGAACTACTTGCTATATGTTATTCCAATATCAGAAATAAGTCAATCGTAGAGCGGGTAACGGGAATCGAACCCGTGTTGCCTGATTGGCAACCAGGCGTAATGCCATTATACGATACCCGCATTCGGCAAGATAAAAATATAATATCAAAATCCGATTGGACTTGCAAACTTAATTTATCGGTTTTATATTTAAAAACAAGCTCTTTAACATTAAAAATGGGGGAACGCGATGAGTCCGGAAGAATTTTTTCGCGAACTTAAAAAAGAAAGCTCGGAATTGGTAAGTGAGTTGGCAAAAATAAAAGAAGGCCTGGATTTGCAAAATCTTTATCTTATCTACATTAACGAAAAAGAATCGGCTTGGGGATTTAGAAATCCAGTCGGCGAATCAGACCAGATGGCATCTTTTAAAAAACTGGCGGCGGTTTTATGCACGCTGTATAAATTTCTTAAAACCCATACCGGCCTTGATTACAATCCCGCAACCGGCGAAAAAAGAATTGTGGTTTTTTATCATGACGAGTATCAGGAAGTGGAATATGTCATTCATAATGCCCTGCTTGAAAGTTCGCTCCAATATAAAGGCGTCTTGGAAATTTTAGGCGCCGACGAAAAAACCGGAAAAGTGCTTTTGACTATTGATTCTAATTACCAAGAGGGGGTAAAAAATACTTTAAAACATCTCTTGCCCTGGGTAAAAGAAGTGCTGTTCAGCAACGATAAAAACGATAAAAATGAAACGATTGTCATAACTGAAAAAGCGGCGAAGAAAATTAAAGAAATTATGGATAACTCCAAATTTCCCCAGGATTGCGGCGTTCAATTCGGATTGAAAGCCGGCGGCTGTTCTGGAATGCAATACGAAATTAAAGCGGAAATGTCGCCAAAAGAAGATGACAAAGTTTTTGAAAAAATCTATAAATCTGACGGCGCTTCTCATACTGCAAGAATATTTATCAATCCGCCAAGTTTGAAATTCCTGGCCGGAAGCATTATTGATTATGGACTTGACCATAAACAGCATAATTTCACCGAGACCTTTCTCATTACTAATCCGAATGAAAAAGGTTCCTGCGGTTGCGGCCAATCTCCAAGTTTTTAAAATAAAACCGCTCTGCGTTAATCGAATGGGTGGTTTTTCATTTTGTGCCCTTACGCGGTCTTGAAATTGCCGTATGCAAGCAGTATAAGAAACCGAGTATATTTTACATATCTATTTTCTCCATCCCGCTACTCACTATTGTTTGCGGAAGCCCATCAAAAAATCTCTGAAACTGAATTGAGTTGTGTCTTGGTGGGCAGGGAGGGAGTTGAACCCTCATACCTTGCGGCATACGGTCCTAAGCCGTACGTGTCTATCCAGTTGCACCACCTGCCCGATAACTATAAAAATTATATCAATTTCGGCAGGATTTGACAACTATTTTAATTTATGCTATTTTGTGAATAGCAATCCCAAGGTAGTATTTGGGAAATTCACAAATAAAAAAGAGGGGGGGATGCAATGACGATAATAATCGCAATTGTAAGAGTAGCAATATTGATTGTAATAGCGGCAATATTGGTTGGTTTTGGACCGGAACTTCTTAAGAATTTCCTAAACAGTTTCATCAAAATTGTTCCTTTCGGTCATGCCGGAATCAGAACTTTTTTGGGGAAATATGACAAAAAACAGCAGGCCGGACCGATGCTGGTTTTGCCGATTATCCACAAATTGGAGATGGTTTCTCTTAAAATACCAAGGCGTTTTCCGTTTGTCGCCAATGTCCAAACCAAAGGAGGGGACTCTTTAACTATAAAGGGAGCATTGGAGGGTATAGTGGATTTTGACTTATTGGAAATTTATTATTTTGCTTCCAAAAATCCGGATTATGAAAGTATGGTTGTCAGCTCAATTATTACTTTGGCGGGCAATCTTGCCAGTCCGAGCACATTGGAAGAATTCTATAAAAAAAGAGAGGCCTGGTGGCTCGCACTTAATTCTCATGCCCGATTCAGCATTATGCCGCACATAAAAGCTGATACAAAAAGTGAAAATGCTTTGAGATATTATCATGAAAATAAAAAAGAAATAGTAGAGCTCCTTAAACATGAATTTGAGAATCAAAACGACCATTCGGAAATTGAAAAGCGTTACGGTCTGGATGTTGCGACCGTAGATGTAAACGAGGTCGTGTTTGCCATAGAAACCCAAAAAGCGATTAATCAAAAAAAGCAGGACGAAGCAAAAGAGCGCGCCTTTGAACACAAAATAAGGATAGCAACAGAGCTCCGCGATAAGTTGGGATTATCCGGAAGAGAATCTATAATTCACGCTGAGGTTACTTTAGGCCAGACAACCGAAAATAAAGTGTACAACGTTTCCGGATTGGAAGGCGTCATTAATATCAATACTGGAGGAGGAAAAGATGAGCAATGATAATTCAGGAATTCCACAGGAATTCATTGAAGATAAGCATTTGTTTTTAATTAGGAGTATTATTTTAGCGGTTTTGGTAGTGGGTTTGATTGGTTATAAGAATACTTTATTCAGTTCTTCGCAAAGCAAAAAGCCAAAAGAATCAGTGGCCGGTTTTGCAAGCAAAAGCCCCAAAGTTTTTGATTTGCCGTTTTGCGTGAATGCGCAGAACATTACCGTTACCGAAAAAGAACCGCAGTTTGTCGCTGTTTATAATGATTGCGCTCAGGCGGAAATCAGTTGGACTTCGGTTCAGAATTCTGAATTGAAAATTACCAAGCTCGGAACGGAAAAGTATTATGTCTATGACTGCGGGAAATTGGTTGGCATTTATTCCTCGGCTGATTTGACTCGCGCTCCCGGCAATACTCTTAGAATTGCCGGAGCTGAAGGAATAGTAAGATTAAGATTGGCAAAAACAGTTCCTTAATTTTATAAACAAAACAAAAACCCGACTTGGCGTTTCCAAGACGGGTTTTTTATTTCTCAAATAAATTATGCGGGAGAGATTATTTAATGAAGTTTTGAACTATACCCACTATGCTGTAAGCCAATAATCCGATTACTGTCGCGACAATCGCGTAAATAAGATTATTTTTGGCTTCCGTAAGTTTGCCTTCGTCTCCGGCAGAAGTCAGATAAAGATAAGCCGCATAAAAGTAATAAGCGACTAAGACCGCAAAAAAGAGCGCCCCTATCCAGCTTACTACATTTTTAATGATGTTATAGACCTGATTTACGTCTTGCACTTGTGTCTGCGGAACTCCGCCCGGAGGAGTAACCGCTAAAGCTACCGCCGGAAAATAGGTTAAGGCGGCAATAATTAGTTTTTTATTTAAGTTTTTCATTGTATTTTTTCATTCTGCGACCTTTTTAATAATAACATACTGCCCATTCATTTTACAATAGGCGATAAATTTGTCCATTATCCGGAAAGTATATCCTTAATAATAGAAGTTATGCCGGCGGAAAGAAGAAGCAGGGCGTATCCGATAACCGTATATAAAATAGTGCGCCTGGCGGTAATAATTTTTTGTTCATCGCCGGCGGCCGTTAAGATTTGAAAAGCGCCGATGAGTATCATCAGAGTTACAATCGGCGCGCCAAGAAATATAAGCCGGCTTATTATCGTATTGATAAGCTCGGCTAAATTATTGGTGCCCAATGGATTGGGGATTTTAATGGTTAGACCGTCACTGGTGCCGATAGTATTTTCTTTATCGGAGCTGGTTTTAATCGTGTTTTCGTTTCCGAAGCTTGTTGGCGAAGTTGATTTTTGTTCCGGAGCGATAGGGCTGCCGGTATTTTCCGGTTCTCTTAATAATTTTGGTGTATTTCCGTCTCCTATAAATTGGGCGAAAGTTAGCTGAAAATAAATAAAAACCGCGGAGATTGCCAGTCCGAATATTAAGATATTTTTATATTTTGATAATTTTTGAGTATACATTTATAAGCATTGAATTGCGTCCCACGGTAGAGCCGACGGCGAGCCGGTTAAAAGATGAAGAGCGGTTCCGATAATCACCCAGGCGCCGAGCATGATGGCGGTTCCGATAGCCGCGGCCCAAAGCGCGCTTTTACCAGTGCCGAGCCGCTGTTCCGAGCCACCTGAAGTCATTATAACAAATGCGCCGTAAGCAAAATATAGCCCGGCTAATGACGTTCCGATAATTATCGCGTACTGGATGACATTATTAAAAAGTTTCAGTAAATCGCAAATGGTGCAAGGATTGGACGCGCCCCGCAGGAGAGCGGTGGGGTCGCAATTCGGAATAACGCCTTGGGCAAAAGCAATTTTGACGTTAGCCAATAGCCAATAGCCGATAGCCAATAAATTTAATTTAATTTTTTTCATATATTATCGTCTGGCGCGCATCAATTCCGTTGCCTGCCGGTCGGCTTGATTAACCGCCTCGGCAACGCTTAATTGTCCGGTTACTGCTGAAACTATCATTTGGGAAAATATTTTTGCTATTTGTTCTTTGTCAATTTGCGGCCAGGAACGGGCGGAAAGCGCTTGTTTGGCAAAGACGCCGAGTTCCGGATGTTCGGCGTATTTTTGTATTAAAGCGCGGAGCGCCGGCGAGCGGCTGGAATGGGAAAGATAATTTTCCGCCGCGGTTTCGTTGGCGGTCAGGTAGAGTATCAAATCCCACGCCCAATCCGGATACTGGCTATTTTTGGTTACGGCTAATCCTTGATAATTAGGATAATTAACCGCTTTTTCGCTTTCCACCGGCTGGGGCATGGCGGCTGATTTGAAATTCAAAAAAGGATTTTTGGTTTTAATGTTTTCTTTTTGGCCGGCGTAAGCGAAAATCATTGCCGTATTGCCGCGGGCAAAACTGTCCAGCGAATTTTCAAAGTTTTCGTTCCAGGTGTAAAAATCGTCTTCGTTGGGATTGCTGAATTTGGCGTAAAAAGTTAAAGCGTCCCGCGCCGGAAATAATCCTTCCACCGAGTTGGCAAAAGTGGTTTGCTGGAAATCGTCGTCCGTCATTTTGGTTCCGGCTTGGAGCATAAGCAACGTCAGAAAATCCGAGGCATTGCCGATATTATTATTTGAACCGCCGATGGCCGCCGCCGCTTTTATAATTTTTCCGGAAGCGTCTTTTTGCCTTAATTTCGGAATCAAATTTTGGAAATCCAGCCAGTCCTTTGGGGCAACCGCTATTCCATTTTTATCAAAAGTGTCCTGATTGTAAAAAAGCGCCAATGTATCTATATATAGAGGCGCGGCGTAGATTATGCCGTCCGGCGCGAAATCCTGCTCTGCCACCACCGGAAAAAGTTCCTGAAAGGATTTAGGGGTCAGCTGTTCATTTTTAACCGGTATTAGCTTGTCAAAGTGTTTGGGCAGCCAGGAATTATTAAGCATCATTATGTCCGGACCTTTTCCGGCGGCCAGCGCGTTGACAAGAACTTTTTCGTAATCGTCGGGATTTAATTCTTCATAATTTACCCTTATGTTTGGGCGGAGAGCTTCGTAAGCGGACAAGTTTTCCTGAAAGACCGATTTATTGTCCGAGACGCCCCAAATTGTCAGCGTGATTTCCGGCGGTTTCTGTTCCTGAATGCGTATTCCGGGGATTACACCAAGCGCGATAAGCGCGATAATAATCAAAACAGCGCCGGCAACGCCAACGATAATAAGCTGGGAACGGGTTAGATTCATAATTGTATTATACAATTTTTATAAGCAAATTACTCCCGCCACTTTATCTCCGGCTTTGAGATTCATTATATGCACTCCCTGGGTGGCGCGGCCGGCGACTCTTACGCTTTCCAGTTTAGTCCTGATAATCTGTCCCTTGGCGGAAAGCGCCAGAATTTCTTGTTCTTGGTCAACTATTTTTACGGCTACTACCTGACCGGTTTTGGGAGTAACTTTGGCGGTTTTCACTCCGGAACCGCCCCGTCCCTGGGTTTTATATTGGGACAGCGTAGTTTGTTTTCCATAGCCGTTAGCCATAACAGTCAGAATTTTGGAATTCTGGCTTTCTTTGCCGATGATGATTAATCCGACAACCGAATCGTTCTTTTTCAACCGGATTCCCCTTACTCCGGAAGTGGCCCGGCCCATAGAACGGAGTACGGATTCTTTAAACCGGATTGCCTGGCCGAAAGAGGTGGAAAGCAAAACCTGGTCAGCGCCGGAAGACAAGAGAACGCTCTGCAGAGCATCATTCTTTTTCAGTTTAATGGCGATAATTCCGGTTCGGCGGACATTTTCAAAATCTTTCAGCGGCGTTTTTTTAATGATTCCCTGTTTGGTGAGCATTACCAGGAATCCTGGCAATGACTTTTTTTCGCCCGGATAAGTAATGACGGCGCTGATGGTTTCGTCGGTTGGGATTTCCAAAAAATTATGGATGGATTTTCCTTTGGCAATACGGCTGGCTTGCGGAATTTCATAGACCTTGGTTTGGAAAACCCGGCCGCGGTTGGTGAAAAATAAAATGTTGTCGTGAGTATTGGCGGACATGAAATAGCTTAAAAAATCTTCTTCGGCGACTTCCGAGCCGATAAGCCCCATTCCTCCGCGTTTTTGGGATTTAAAACTGGAAGGCGCCACCCGCTTGACCATTCCGGCCTGGGACATCGTGATAATGGTTTCTTCTTTCGGAATAAGGTCTTCTTCTTTAAATTCTTTCAGCCCGCCGGGAATAATTTTAGTCCTTCTCGGGTCCCCGTATTTTTCTTTTATTTCTTTCAGTTCGTCTTTGATTACTTTAAGAATTTTAGCCGCGCTTTTGAGGAGCGATTCCAATTCCGCGATTAATTTCTTTTTTTCTTTTAATTCTTCCTCTATTTTTTTTCTTTCCAGAGCGGCCAGAGTTTGCAGGCGCATTTCCAGAATGGCCGTCGTCTGGATGCCGCTTAATCCGAATTTAGACATTAAATTTTTATGGGCTTCTTCCTTATTTTCGGATTTTTTAATCGTGGCGATTACTTTGTCTATGTTACCGAGCGCTTTGTGCAGTCCTTCCAGAATGTGGGCGCGCTCTTCGGCTTTTTTCAGTTCAAATTCCGCTCTTCGCCTTACCACTTCTTTCCGGTGTTCAATGTAAGCGGCCAGAATATCTTTGACGGACATTACTTCGGGCTGAAGATTTTTGGTCAGGACTATCATATTAAGATGAAAATCTTTTTGCAGGTCGGTGAATTGGTAAAGCTGATTTAAGATTTTTTGCGGAGTGGCGTCCTGTTTAAGTTCTATATAGATTCTCATTCCTTCACGGTCGGACTCGTCGCGGATGTCGCGGATTCCCTGAATTCTTTTGTCGGTGATTAATTCGGCGATTTTTATAATCAGTTCCGCTTTGTTGACTTGATAGGGTATTTCGGTAATTTCTATGGAATACTGGCCTTTTTTCCTTTCGGTAATTTCCGCGACGGCCCGGATGGTAATGGAACCGCGGCCGGACGCGTATGCTTCTTTAATCGCTTTTTGGTCGTAAATTACGCCGCCGGTCGGAAAATCCGGACCTTGGATAAAATTCATTAAATCGTCGGCAACGGCTTTGGGATTATCTATAAGATGCGCGGTGGCGTCAATAATTTCCGACAGATTATGCGGAGGAATGTTGGTGGCCATTCCGACGGCAATGCCGACCGTGCCGTTTAAAAGCAGATTGGGTATTTTTGCGGGTAAAACTTTCGGCTCATTTTTGGTGGCGTCGTAATTCGACTGCCAATTCACCGTATCTTTTTCTATGTCGGTAAGCAGTTCTCCGGATATTTTTGCCAGGCGCGCTTCGGTATACCGGTAGGCCGCGGCGCTGTCCCCGTCTACGCTTCCGAAATTTCCCTGCCCGTCAATAAGCGGATAGCGCAGAGAAAAATCCTGCGCCATTCTCACTAAGGCATCATAAACGCTGGAATCGCCGTGAGGATGATAAGAGCCCAAAACCGAACCGATAACCGTGGCTGATTTTCTGAATTTAACATCATGAGTCAGGCCGTTTTCCCACATTGCCCAGAGGATTCTTCTTTGCACCGGCTTTAATCCGTCGCGCACATCCGGAAGCGCCCGGGATACGATAACCGACATTGCGTAATCAAGGTAGGATTCTTGTAATTCTTCCGTTATTTCCCTTTTTTCCACGCCGGCAATATTATTTTGTTTTGGCTGTTCTTTCATCCCTCACCCTTAAAGGATCGCGAAAACGCCGCAATGCCTTTGCGTTAATTGAAGACCTTTCGCCAAAATTGTTTCTGTAAAAAAATTCATATAATTTATAAATAATTTATCAATCTTTTAAGGGTGAGGGATTAGGGTAATTTTTTAGGCGATAAATTTTCTAAATCATTTAAAATAAAATTAATATCGGCGCTGTGGATAGTAATGGAATTTTTTTGCTTCGCGATTTTTTTCAGATAATCAAATAGTATGCTTAATTTTCCGGCTGATTTTTCGGATACGGCATAAAATCCGCTATTAAAGGTTTTAAGAAATCCCGGGCCGGCGATATCTTCCGGAGCCGCGTCCAGATTTTGAAAAGTTAAATTCACATAGGTTCCCCAGAGCATGATTACCAAAGCCATAGACACGGACGATAAAGCGAATAGCCAGCGTTTTTTGGCCGGCTCGTCTTTTTCGCGCAGTTTTAAGAAAAAATTTTGGATTTTTTGAAGCATATTTGTTTATATTTTCAGCACCGTTAATTTTGTCCCCCTTAATTCTTCCAGCTCTTTTTTCCTGATGGTTAATTTTTCCGACACTTCCGGTTTTTGCCCCATTTCTTCAGCCAATGATTTCCAGTCATTTCCTTCTCTCTTCAGGCCGGAGATTTTAAAAAAAGAAGCCACCGCGATTTTCGGACTTAGCTGTTTTAACACTTTGGCCGCCAACTCCTGCCCTATAAATGGTTTTCCTCCGGCCGGAATAAATATAATATCGGCGTCTTTCAGCTCTTCCATTGCTTCGGCGGGCAGTTCTTCGCTTAAATGACCCAAAAGCCCTACAGTGATATTTTCTACGGAAAATTTATAGGCAGTTTTTAAGAATTGCTCGGAGGACTCTTTTGGCAATCCGATGCCCCGGATGGTTATTCCTTGGACTTCATATTCTCCGGCCCCCGCTATTGTATTGCCGCTTTCTTCATTATTTTGCTTTAATGGCCAAGCGGCCAGAGTTTTTAACGTTAAATCAACCTTTCCCCGCGGAGGAGTCAGGCCGGTATTGGATTCAAACGGGTCTGTTAATAAAGTAAGGCCGCCTGTTTGGATTTTAAAGCAGCCCTCTCCGTACCAATTAATAACCATGCATATTGTATAATATCAAATTTCTATACAGCATTCAATAGTTGCAAATTTTTTGACGGCATATTATTATGTTTTAGATATGTTAAACAGCTTCAAGAAACCCGATTCTCCCGTTGCCCTGTTGGTTAAAAATTCTCCGGACTTAATGTCCATGATTAAAGAGGGCGATTTGGTAAACGGAAAATTATTAAAACGCGCGCCTCGCAAAGTTTATTTTGATTTAGGAAGATTCGGAACCGGCGTGATTTATGGGCTGGAATTTTCCAACGCCAGAGAGGTTTTAAAAAAATTAAAAGAAGGCGATGAGGTGTCGGCGAAAGTGGTGTCGGTTGAAAATGACGACGGCTATGTTGAATTGTCTTTGGCTGGCGCGGAAAAACAGAAATCCTGGCAAGTAATTAAAGAATTATGGGAGAAAGGCGAAGAATTGCCGGTTAAGATTACCGGCGCCAATGTCGGCGGGCTGATGGCGGAGGTGGAAGAATTAAAAGCGTTTTTGCCGGTTTCTCAGCTTTCCAACGAGCATTATCCGCGCGTTGACGACGGCAGCAAGGAAAAGATTTTGGAAGAATTGAAAAAATTTATCGGCCAAGAGCTCAAAGTAAAAATTTTGGACGTTAATCCGAGAACTTTCAAATTTATTTTATCCGAACGCGAGGTTACCAATCAGAATGTCAAGGAAAAACTTACCAAGTATAAGGCGGGCGATATTGTGGAAGGCATTGTCTCCGGCGTCGCGGATTTCGGCGCGTTCGTTAAATTTGCCGATGACCCGGAAATTGAGGGATTGGTGCACATTTCCGAACTGGACCATAAATTAGTTGAAAATCCCAAAGAAGTGGCTAATGTTAACGACCGTGTTAAAGCGAAAATTTTGGAAATTAACAATGACCGCGTTACTTTGTCTTTGAAGGCGCTGAAAGCCGACCCGTGGCTGAAGGTAGAAGAAAAATATAAAGCCGGAACTGAAATTAACGGCCGGGTGTCGCGATTCAATCCGTTCGGCGCTTTTGTGGCTTTGGATTCGGAAATTCAGGGCTTGATTCACGTTTCGGAATTCGGTAGCGTGGAAGAGATGGAGAAACAAATAAAGGAGGGGCAGAATTATAATTTTTATATTGAATTCGTAAAGCCGCAGGAAAAGAGGATTATTTTGAAGTTGAAGAAGTAGATTTGTTTTTGGATAGCTTTTAACTTTCTTCCGCCAACCAGTACTCGGCTTTAACAAATATTATTCGCTTACTCGGGGAACTCCTCCGGAATTCACCGCCAGCCGGCGGTTCAGTTCCGGTTTCCACTCCTCGTTCGCTTCATTTATTTGTAATAAAGCCTGCGTAAGTTGGCTACAAGAAAGTTAAAAGCTATTTTACGGCACATTTTTTTAATTTTAAAAGGTTGGAAGTTAGTTCGTGAGGTAAACCAATAGAGAAACGGATACTTGACAAGGTAAATCTTATATGCTATAATACATTTGTATCTAAGTTAAGGATACGACATCGTACTTTGAGAGGTGAACTATGGATTCCGCAAGGAGAAACAAACTGATTGTCCGCTGGTCGCTTCTGACTGCCGGGCTGATCGCGCTCTTTTGGGCCAGCTGGTATCTGGTGAACGGTTCAGTGCCGGTGGTGACGTCCATCAAGATGACTCCCAAGTGGACCGTGGCCTTGCCTTTTGGCATATCCCACTGGTGGGATGTGCTGATGGGGCCGATCTGGTCTACCATCCTGATTCTGTTCTTTACCAACGAGCAAATCAGAAGGAATGAAGATCTGGCCTTTGGACTGGTCTTTGGACTGGTCTATGGACTGGTGGTCTTTGAACTGGCCTATGGACTGGTGGTCTATGGACTGGTCTATGGACTGGTGGTCTGTGGACTGGTGGTCTGTGGACTGGCCTATGTACTGGCCTTTGGACTGGTGGTCTATGGACTGGTCTATGTACTGGTCTATGAACTGGTAAAGCTGATCCAAATCTTGGCCTTAAAGAACTTTTGGACCAAGATCAGCGATTGGCTTCTTGCCAGAAACTAAGCCGAAAATTCGGACTAAATCCGAAGTCGCAATGCGACTCGCAAGATTTTTTTGCGGGTCGTTTTTTTGTTTATTTTTGATATTAAATTAAAATATAATTCCCGCCCATCTTCATCTCTATCTCTATCTATATCTATATCTTAACGAGCGAAACATTTTTGTCTATTCCGAAGCGGTGTTTGAAAGAAATAAAAATCGAGCATAATTTGACATTTTTATAGCTTTGTTATATACTGTATACAGTTAAGGAGTTCCTGAATTGACAACATTATACGAGAGGAGGCGGATAGAAATGACAAAATCGGGGAAGTTTGACGATAAGGATTATCTTCAGCATCTTGGTTTGGGTTCGGAGGGCGGCCAGTCATTGAAACAGCCGACAGATTCATTCGGGTGGCAAGATGACGGCTCTGCTCCGAGCGGCGATCAGACAGTATGTTCAGTATGTCTTTCCGACGAAGTATTGATTCGCGCAACAATTCGGTATCCCGATAATCTCTTTTTACGGGAATATGCCAAGAGAATTGGGGAATTATATAAACCTTTCCAGCAAGAAGAATTCCCGACTCAATCGGATTTTCAGATATTTAATGATTTTTTCGCCGGAAAATCTGTTCAGTTGAAAGAACTTCAGCCCTTGCTTTTGGGGATTTCGTCAGAGTTGCAGAATGACAACGGCAAAGAATTAAACGGACTGAGTTTTTCTCCGATGTTTCGTTTTAAGACCGACGGCCGGGGCGGTATTTATAAAAAAGACGGAATAAAGCAAAAGAAAGGTTCTTTTGCGGCTGTTTTAGTCAATGAGTACCTGCAATTCACCAAAATCCCTTTTGTTTTGAGATTGAATCGGGGCTGGCAAAAAAATCCCATTGGAGCGTGCAAAAAAAAAGAACATAGGACGGAGTTAAGGAATTTTCGCTTTGACGGAAGGCCGATACCTTTGTTGACTTACGAAGACGCCCAAAAAAAATTGCGAGATTTTCGGAATAAAAAGAAAATTGAGTATGTGGAAAAATGGGTTGTCGGAGATGAGCTCAAAAAAATGCTTTCCGGGAAACCCGACCCGGCCTCTGACCACACGGTAAGGGGGATTATTTTTAGAGTGACATCAACCGCTCTTGAAAAAGGCGTTATGAAGAAATACGGCGAATTGCTTTTGGTTACCGAACGCGGTGATCAAAGGCCAAACGGAAAGCCGCCCGCTATTGGTTTTCCCGGAGGAATGGTGGACAGTAATGAGACCTTTTTTGATGCTTTGGTTCGCGAATCTCAAAATGAGGCCCAGATCAGAGAAGTGCAAGGGGTGGTGGCTTTGATGGCGGAAGTTACCAGTGTTTTGCCCGGTAAGCCAAAGCCGTGCGTTACTCATTGGTTTTGGATTGAAGTTGATTCAGAAGCCGGGATGTCTCGAAAGCTTGTTGAGTCGGATGAAATTTATAGGGTGGATTGGTTTCCACTATCCTCTCTTGCCGGATTTTCCATTCAGAATGCGAATCGTCCGGTAATGGACCCTCGGGTAGTATTTGAAAAGAAGCTTATGTATTTTAGCCATGCCAGAACCGGCGCGAAATTATTGAGTACGGCCTCCAGAAGGGATTATTTAACCCTGCCGGACAATTGGCCGGTATTTGAAAGCAAGACATAAAATCGCCCGCGTTAATTTTTATAAAAAGCTCCGTGCGTTTCCCGGAGCTTTTCTTTTTGATTAATTTAAAGTATAATTTTGAAAATGGATTATAAAAATCACGCCGTCGCGGCGCTAGTGGAAGCCCCCGAAGGAATTCCTTTGATTAGGGACCCTAAAAAACCCAGCCCTTCTTATTGGAAATTGGCCGGAGGAAGAAGCGAGGGTGAAGAGACGGCGGAAATGGCTGCTCAAAGGGAAATACGGGAAGAATTGGGAATTTTTATTCAGCCGGAAGATTTAAAGATTATTTATTCCGAAGACAGAGTAAGCCATATTTTTACTCTTTTTAGGATAAAAGTTAAATCGCTTGCCGGCATTAAAGGTATCGGTAACGAGGGAGAAGAAATAAAGATTTTTTCTTTAAAACAATTGAAAAATCTCCCTGATTTTTTTCCTAATCACCGCAGAATTCTTATTAATTTGGGGTTAATATAGTTTTTGACTATTTAGATAATTTTTATTATTATATATTATATAGAAAATAATATGGCGCTTTATAAAAATATTCTTTGGGCTACCGTTACTCTGCTTTTAACGGCGGCGGTTTTTTCAATATTATTTCAAACCGGAAAAGCGCCGGCGGAATTGACTGTCAGCGAGCTGGCGGGGCGGATAAATAAAGGAGAGGTGGAAAAAGTCATCGTGAGAGGCAACGCTCTTTATATTGATTTAAAAGGCGGCGAGAAAGCAGTTTCTAAAAAAGAAACGGAATCGGGATTGAGCCAGACCTTGAATAATTATGGCGTGAGCGCCAAATCGTTGCAGTCGGTGGTGGTGGATGTTCAAGACGAATCCGGCTGGCGTTTTTGGATGGGATTATTATTGCCGACGCTTTTGCCGCTTTTAATAATCGGCGCGATGTTCTGGTTTATTTTCCGCCAGGCAAAATCCGGCGCCAATCAGGCGTTCAGTTTCGGCCGTTCCAATCTGCGGCTGTTCAGTTCGCCCAAGGACAAATTTTCTTTTAAAGATGTGGCCGGCCTTAAAGAGCCGAAAGAAGAATTGAAAGAAGTGGTGGATTTTTTGAAGAACCCGAAAAAATTTCTGCAGATGGGAGCGCGGATTCCCAGAGGCGTTCTTTTAATGGGGGCGCCCGGCACCGGAAAGACCTTGCTGGCCAGAGCCGTAGCCGGAGAAGCGAACGTGCCATTTTTTCATATTTCCGCTTCGGAATTC
>MHJG01000021.1 GCA_001818695.1 Candidatus Harrisonbacteria bacterium RIFCSPHIGHO2_02_FULL_42_16
GAGACCAACGATTGCCGACGTCGCGAGGAAATAGGCGATGGTTAGCAGAATGATTTTTGCCCCTGCGTTTTTTTCCCGCTCATTTTTTAAATACTTTAAAAAACCGATTACAAATAGAATACTTATAAAAATCCAGGTTATTCGCCCAATAATAATAACCATTCCCGGTCCAGTAATAAGCTGCCGGATATCCTTAATAAGTTCCAATGGCGCATTAAAAAGCAAAGCAACGGCGGAGATTTTAGCGTCGAAATTTTTTTGATATCCGAGGGCCCGGAGGATATCTAAGTAGCCATCGTGGGTAAAAAATGTTGCGGTGGTGATGCCGAAAGATTTTATTAAGCCAATCGGATTTTTTTTAAGTTCTTGCCAAGAGGGCTCCAGGAGAACCGATTGGTTTTTAGTGGCATACACTAATTCCAAACCCCGACCTAATTTTTCTTCTCGATCCAACCATTGTTTTTGAGCTTCGGCGAAGCTCACATTTCTTTCTAAAGCGATGGCAGATGGAACTAAATGCATATAGAGATTTCTTATCGGTTGAATGCTTAATTTCGAGGTGTTAAAGACGATATAATTTCTATATAGCCAAGGCGAAAGTATCAGAAAGAAGATGCCGATGAAGAGCGCGAGTTGGCGGGCAATTTTTTTTGAAAATTCGTTTTTGAATTGCCATAAAATAAAAAGCGAAAATAAAATCGGCAGATATTGGACCGTGGGCCTGGTTAGCGTTGCCAATCCCAAATAAATTCCGGATAAAATAATGTCGTGATAACCCAGATTTTTTAGGTACCGTAGAAAATAAAGCAAGGCCGCCAAGAATAAAAGCGTAAATAATATTTCGGCTATTAAAATAGCGGAGAAATAGACGGACAGCGGTTCTAAAATTAGCGCTATGGCTACCGCCCAATTAACGCCGGGATGTTTAGTAAAATATTGGCTTATTCGCCAGCCCAGAATAGGAATAACACTCGCTAATATTATTTGCGCTATAAGGACTGATTGATAGTTTTTAAAAACATAAACTAAACTTGCTATAAAGAGCGGATAAAGCGGCAGACGTTCCGCCTGGGGAGTAAATGTAAATGGGATTGATGCGGAATGTTGGGAAAACCCCTGCCCGGCTAATAAACTTTCAGCTACGGTGAGATAACCATCAGGCGCCGCAATTGCTGAGGATGGAATTTTAGCAATGGGTCCGTAATTAAGATAAAGAAATAAAATTCTGATGGCCATTGCCGCCAAGAATATTATTAAACCTATTTTGTATTGATGGTTATTGGTTTGAGGCATTAATTAACAAAAATTAGTTTATTGGAATAACTTGATCAGGGCCGCATACCAGCTATCTGGCAAAAAGCCGGATCTGGAAATCAGAGTTGACCAAAAGGGAATGTAATATACTGATTTTTTTGTCCGCATCACTTTTTTAATTGCCGATGCGGTGTATTTTTTAGAGGCGACAATAAATGATTTTCTGGCATTCCAGATTTCTGTCGCTACCGGACCTAAATAGATTGTGGAAAATATAATATTTTTATTTCGATATATTAAGTCGAACCCCCGAAAGGCTATTCCTAAAGCCGCCTTACTTGGCGGATAGCTGATACTTCTGAAGGTTGGTTTTAATGCGGCGACCGAAGACAGGGCGATGAATTGTCCAGCGCCCCGTTCTAAAAATGCCGGTAAAAATGCCTGGACGAAATTTAAGGATCCATAAAGGTTTATATCAATTGTCTTTCTAAAGATTTCATAATCAAATTCTTTATTGATTCGATCCAAATAAACGCCGGCCGCCAAGAAAACGATATCCGGAGAAAAATTATTCCGTTTCATTTCCTCGGCAATTTTTAATGCCTCGTT
The DNA here is from genome assembly GCA_001818695.1 of Candidatus Harrisonbacteria bacterium RIFCSPHIGHO2_02_FULL_42_16. Taxonomy (GTDB): domain Bacteria; phylum Patescibacteriota; class Minisyncoccia; order UBA6257; family 02-FULL-45-10c; genus 2-02-FULL-42-16. The sequence continues at coordinate 1,864 of MHJG01000021.1, forward strand.
TTCCATACTAACATCGCCGGCAGTATAAAAAAATAAATCCCCCAGTTCTTTTTTAAGGTCATTCAGCAGATTTTCTCTTCGGGCTACTCCCCAAACCGCGTGTCCGTCTTTTACTAATTGTTTTGCCAGTTCTCGTCCAATGCCGGAGGAAGCGCCGGTAATAAGAATTTTCATAAAATAAGATAGCTATCGGAATAATTCTGTTAAGGCTATGTACCAACGGTCCGGCAGAATGCTTAGGCGGGACATAAAAGTCGACCGGAAAGGGATATAATATACAGATTTTTTAGTTTTCATAACCTTTTTAATGATTATTGACGCTATTTTTTCTTTGTCGGAAACCACAAAAGATTTTTTCGCATCCCAAATTTTTGTTGCTACGGGCCCTAAATAAATTGTAGAGAAGTTAACGTTTTGTTTTCTATAAGCGAGAGCTAGCCCCCGAAAGGCAATTCCTATGGCGGCTTTACTGGCGGGATAGCCAATGCCGCGCAAGCTTGGTTTTAAAGCGGTGGTAGAAGAAATCGCAATAAACTGGCCAGAATGTTTTTGAAGAAATCGAGGCAGAAAGACGTCAATAAAATTTAAGGCGCCATATAAATTTATATCCACCGTTTTTTTAAAGATTTCATAGTTTAATTTTAATTCTGGACCGATGTCTTTCAAAAAAGCGCCCGCCGCCAAAATAATAATTTCCGGCAAAAATCCCACCCTTTTCATTTCTTGATATGCCGCGAGAACTTGGTTTTCCATACTAACATCGCCGGCAGTATAAAAAAATAAATCCCCCAGTTCTTTTTTAAGGTCATTCAGCAGATTTTCTCTTCGGGCTACTCCCCAAACCGCGTGTCCGTCTTTTACTAATTGTTTTGCCAGTTCTCGTCCGATGCCGGAGGAAGCGCCGGTAATAAGAATTTTCATAAAATTGATTAGTGATTTATATTTTAGTATTATTAAGTATAATACCATTTTGGGTATATCTATGAATGCACTTCGACCGGAAATTTCTGTGGTAATACTTTGCTATCGAGCGGAAGATTTTACCCCCATATTTGTCTCCCAAGTGAAAAAAGTTTTAGAAGCTCGTAAATTAAATTACGAGTTAGTTTTAGTTGGGAACTATAATTCTCAATCTAACGATCGGACGCCCAAAATTGTCCAAGAGCTCGCTGCTAGAAATTCCAAAATTCAGGCGGTCGTAAAAGAAAAAATGGGAATGATGGGGTGGGATATGCGCACCGGCTTAGAAGTTGCGACGGGTGATTTAGTGGTAGTGATTGACGGCGATGGCCAAATGCCGCCGGAAGATATCATAAAAGTGTATGATAAATTAATCAGCGGCGGATATGATATAGTAAAAACCTATCGCGATTTAAGATTTGACGGCAAGAAGCGAGTATTTATTTCTCGGGTATATAATTTATTTTTGCGGACTCTTTTCCCAAAAGTAAAAATTCGTGATGCCAACTCCAAGCCGAAAATTTTTACCCGCGAGGCGCTTAAAAAGTTGCAGTTAATGACGAATGATTGGTTTATTGACGGGGAAATAATTATTAAGGCCAGTTATCTCAATATATCCATTGGTGAAGTACCGACTAATTTTTATCTTAACAAAAATCGGGCCTCCTTCGTACGAACGGCGACAATTTTTGAATTTATAAAAAACCTTATCTTATATCGTTTATATCGACTCCGGATATTTTTGAATAATGCTAATAAATAATTTTATGGAAAATGAAAAATTACGTCAAGCGCTCCGTTGTTTAGATTGCCAAGGAGAATTGGAAGCAGTAGGCGATACCATCCAATGCCGAAAGTGCTCAAGGCAATATTCTAAAATTGGCAATTCGATTATTTTTAATAAACCTAAAGAGTTTTCTTCCGAAGAAAAGAATAATACTGATTCTCTAGTTTTTAAAATTAAAAATCAATTTAAAAAAAGCCCAAAATTATTCACGCTTTTGCACCATCTTATTTATCCGGTAGTGGGGAAGAGCTCAAAGAAATTTGTTAAAAGTTTGCCCCCTGGTGCCTTAATAATTAATTTAGGATCCGGGGTTATGAGTATTAGCCCCCGAGTGATTGATGTGGATTATGTGCCGTATGCCAATGTATCTATTGTGGCTGACGCGCATCAATTGCCATTTAAAAATGAATCAGTGGATGCGGTTATTGCGGAACATTTGCTGGAGCATTTATCTGATCCGGATAAAGCAGTTGCTGAAGTTAAGAGAATTTTAAAGCCCAATGGCTTAATTTATATTTTGACTCCATTTATGCTGGGGTTTCATTCTTCTCCGAATGATTATTACCGCTGGACCACGGAAGGCCTGAGGGAGTTGTGGAAAGATTTTGACCTGGAAAAATCGGGTGTCGCCATTGGGCAGACTTCCGCTATGACAATTTTGATAATTGACTGGCTTTCCAGCCTTTTATCTTTTGGGAGTAAAATTTTATACCAAACTTGGCTGCCAATTTTAATGGTATTTTTAATACCGATTAATTGGTTGGATTTTATATTGTCACGTTATAAATTTTCTTCTAATAATGCCCTGGCTTTATATTTTATCGGAAGGAAAAAATCAAACTAACCCATGCTTAATTCCATGAATTCTTGGGAAAAATATGCGGTGGTTTTGTTAAGTATTGCAATCGGAGTTTTAATCATTGCTCCCGCAGCTTATTTTCGTTATTGGGATGGCGGATATAAGGGCGCAGATTTTTTTGGATCCGGCAATGAAGATTTCTATTTAGCCCAAATTCAGGAAATTTATGACGGCCATTGGTCGTTGGGAAATGTTTATCTGGCGGAAGGGAAGAATGATCCCTATGTGCAGCAGCCATTGCCAGCAATGATGGTTGCGTTCCTGGGAAAAATTTTAGGAGTGTCGTCTCGGGATATTAATCTCCTAACTAAGTTTTTATTTCCGGCAATTTTAACGGTTATTGCCTACCTATTCTTTTCAAATGTGTTTGGCCGTAAAGATATCGCGATAGTCATGACCGGGTTCGTGATGCTGGTTCAGGCATCCTGGATATTTCTGAATCCGTCGGCTTGGCTGCCGTTTTTTTTAAAGGGGGAGTTTGTTGGCGTTAACCATAATTTCATTAGTTATGCCCGGCCGATTAATCCGCAAATCAGCTCCCTATTCTTTTTCGGATACCTCTTATGCGCCTGGAAGTTTTTATTCGGCCAGCTTTCTCAAAAGTCAGAAAAAATATACGGAATCGCCGGTGCCATTATCTGGGGATTGTCTTTTTATGTTTATTTCTTTACCTTTTCTTTTTTATCAGTATTGAATGGAGTATTATTGCTTTGGTTTGGGTATGCCAAAGATTGGCGGCAGTTAAAAAAAATGCTGCTGGTTTCCGCCGGGGCGTCGCTATTGGCCTTGCCTTATCTCTTGCATCTCCTAAAAATGATGCAGTCTCCTTGGTATATTCAATTAACTCGGCGATTGGGCATGGCGGATACCCGCCAATTTATTTTTAGCCGGGTCTGGTGGGGAGTAACGGCGCTTTTCCTGTTGCTTTATTGGGGATCTCGCGAGGTAAAGATTTTTATTTTAGCTTTTCTGGCTACAGCATTTATAGTTACTAACCAACAGATGCTTACTGGAAAGACCTTGTCGCTTCCCGCCCACTATCATTGGTATTACATTGCCCCGATCGGCGGAGCAATATTGATTTACCTTTTCTTTTCCTACTTTGAAAAAATTGTTCCTCTTTGGGCATCTCGGGCGGCGATGATTTTATTGTTAGGTTTATTTTTCTATGCCGGAATTTTATATCAAAAAACTTCTTATCTTCTCGGAAAAGAGTGGGCAATATCATCTCAAAGATACGCCCCGGTGTTTTCTTGGCTGGAACAAAATATTTCAAAAGAAAGCTCAATTTTTGCCAATCAAGATTTATCTAATCTTATTCCGGATTACACCCGGCATAATGTCTATCGAGGCACCGGCGATACTTTAATAAGCGAAGAAAGGCTAAAACACCCTCTTTATATCTATTTTTACCTTAATGGCGTTACAAAAGATTCGGCCGGAGATTATTTTTATAATAACCGGAATCCCATTGGGGCGGAGATTTTCGGCCAATATTACCGCCAAAAAAACGGCTGCTATGGCTGTTTCAGCGACGATATTCTTAATACTTGGATTTCCGAGTATCAAAGTTTTTTAGAAAAGGATTTTGTCACCGAGCTTAAAAAATATCCAGCGGATTATGTTATTTGGGACAAAGCACAAAATCCAGAGTGGCGGTTGGATCGTTTTTTTACCGACAAAACGTACGAAGTAGATAACTTAGTAATCTTTAAGATTTAAGATTTGTCCGGGAAGCCAACGATTTTTTTAAGAATTTTTTTATCGGTGAAGGTATTTTTGTTAAAAGAAGATAGGCGCCATGAATACTGTAAAGAAAACCGCTTTTTAGCTGAGTGAATCTTCCGGCCATCCGTTCGCTTAAGGTATTATTATCGCATTTTTGCGCATACGTGATGCAGCCGGCAAGGCGGATATTTTTAAAATTTCTGGAACCATATATTAAGTCCGCCACGGCTTTTTTTGGCCCCGGAAGCCCGTGCAGGGGTTTGCCGCTCAATATCCCCAACATTGAAGGATTGGTGCTATTCAGGGCAATTGTACCCCCCCTTATCAGATGCTTTGACCAATTTATTATCAGATTTTTTGTAAGTTCATGGTCATGGTAGTTCGCATCTATAAAAATAAATTCAATCGGCAGATTCCAATTTTTAACTGCGTCTTCAGCGGTGCTAATCACTGGTATTACTAACGAAGCTGCGCCGGCGGCACGGATGTTATTAGTAAATTCATTGAAGGTCCAAATTTTTTGACCCGGTCGTTGATGATCCGGGCTGCCGGTATGCGGATCAATGGCATAGACTTTTACTTGCTTTCCTTCTTTGGAGCCAAGCGCCAAGCAGATTGTGGAACGTCCTTTCCATGACCCAATTTCCACGATAACGCCCTTATTCGCGCAGTTTTTTGCTGTTGAGTAGAGAAAATGATTTTCTATATCTGAAAGCCATCCGTCAATCCCTTCAATTTTTTGCTCAACATTTTCCCAACCAGGTTCAGTCATATTGTTGTAGTTGGTTTTAAATATAATTTTGACGCGATTAAATCTATAAAAAAAGAAATTTCTTTTTCATGTTTTTCCATTTGCCCGCCGCCTTCCACGTCCCAAATTTGGGCGAGATCCAGTTCGGTGCTTTCTTTATAAATTGCGGCAATTAAATTGAGAAGCGCTTGCTCGTCATATTTAAAATTTTCCAGCTGGCTTTTCACGATTTCCGGTAGAGTTTCAATTGCGACGCATTTTTTAACCATTGGCATGGCATTATAAAAAACATTTCCGAAAGTGATTACCGGTTTTTTTAGCAGCACTCCTTCCCAGGCGGCGGTGCTGGTAATGGCGACAATCAATTTTGAATTTTTAATCAGTTCAAAATTTGAGGTTTCGGGATGAATCAGTTTTACGTTAGGGATTTTTTTAAGCTGTTTATAGAAAGCTCGTGTCCGGTAGCCGAACATTGCCGGATGCTCTTTGACATATAATTTAAAATGGATTGGCAGGGAACGGGCAGTTTGTTTAATGACCCAAAGCTGGTCATTATAAAAAGGAGCAAAAAGCGTATGGGACATTTCTGGTTCAAGCTGTAGCGGAAAAAGGGCGTAGTCTTCTTCGGTAACCGCATCATAAAGGTCTTCAAAGCCGATTAGAATCCGGACTTTTCTTTTCAGGCGATCCCAGAAATAATGCCAGGGCTTAACTACGATGTAATCATCCCGATGAGGATTAAATATGTAATCCGTCCAGATTTTTACTGCCCAACGGATTGAAGTGAAAATATTTTGCGGCAGCAGAAAGCTGAATTGTTTTTTGCGGTTAATCGGTCTTTCTTTTGGGCTGTCTTTTTTTGAATGCGGTTGGGGATTATCGCGGAATTGGTTCAAGAAATTTTTTGCCAAATCCAGTTCTTTTGGATAGGCGTTTTCATTGGTCTGTAGTTCTTCAAATATTTTTTCAACATAGCTTAAGGTTCCGTATTCTTCAGTAATGGTATATCGCGGCCCGATTCTCGCGGTTTGGATAAAAAAAGTTTTAACGCCCATTTTTTTAGCCACTTGGTAGACCAGCATAGTGCTTATGTCTGCCAAAACAGAAATTATCAGAAAATCTGGTTTTTCCTCTTTAAAAAATTTAATAATCGCTTTTGCTTTTACCTGGACCACCCGCATCATTTCTTTATGGGTGTATGGCGGAGTGTCGTGCGGATATTCCCGGAGAAACAGCCCGTAACGTACGATCCTATCGTTTTCAATGTAGGGCCACAAATTAGGCAAGCCATATTCTTTTTCTAATTGATTAAGATAGCCAACATCCAGCGGTTCATTGGCGTAAGTTTTGTGGATGTCCTGGTCTAATAAAATATCGGAATATTCAAAATCTTTCTGGCTTTGCAGAAATTCAAAACTGGAACGCAAATCAGTATAAGCGCAAAATTGGTTAACGCCATATTTTTCTTTTAGCAAAACAGCCATAGCGTGGCCGATATATGCGAACCTTCTTTGTAAATATAGGCATCCTTTGAGATTTTGTGGCATGAAATTACTTTAATATAGGATGATTAGTTATATAAATATAACATTAGAGAATGAAAAGGAGTTATGTCCGGCACTACAACTGCGACAAGAGTAATTTAATGTGTTGGGATAAAATTAGATAAACTATGTTTAATATCAAGGTCAAATTAAATTATAATCGCGAAGCCCGGTGTTACAATAATAATTGTGACGCCGGACAGTCGCAGTTGTAGCACCGGGTATGGTTAAAAAAATCGTCACTTTAGGGCCAGCTACTAGAACTGAAGAGATGCTGAAGAAAATGAAAGATCGCGGAGTGGATTTTGTCCGGGTGAATATGTCTCATTCCAGCTTGGAAGATTTGGAATATTTTATTTCGTTGGCTAAAAAAGTCGGCTTGCAATTCATCATTGATACACAGGGATCTCAAATCAGAAGCGGCGATTTGGCAGAAAAATCTTTTTTGCTTGAAGAAAATGAAGAAGTTAAAATTCACGCTACTCCTATTAGAGGCGATCGAAATAACATTTCTTTAAATCCGGGCGAAATTGTTTCCCAGCTGGAAGAAGGCGATATTTTGCGTCTGGATTTTAATGGCTTAATTTTGCAGGTTGTTGATACCACTACATTAGATCGCGGCTATATTATTGCTCGAGTGATTAGTTCTGGCATGCTTGGCAGAAATAAAGGCGTAGTAGTGGATTCTTGGAATGGACGGACTTATGATATTCCAGCCCTTACCCCAACGGATTATCAATCTATTGCTATTGGATTGCGGGAAGGGATTGGCCACATTGCCGCTTCTTTTATGCGTTCCGGGGCTTTTGTGGATGAAGTGAGAAGAGCTACTAATAATTCCATGAAAATAATTTCTAAGTTGGAATGCCTGGATGGGATGAATAATCTTAATGAAATTATTGAAAAATCGGAGTATCTTTTGATTGACCGGGGAGATTTAAGCAAGGAATTGCCGGTGGAAAAGCTTCCGTTTATCCAGAAAATTATTATTGAGCGCGCTCGAAAAAAGGGAAAAGAAGTTTTTGTTGCCACTAATCTTTTGGAAACTATGGTTCATAACCGAAGGCCGACTCGGGCAGAAGTGCAGGATGTGGTTAATACCATTGTAGATGGCGCGGCAGGGCTTGCTTTAGCATCGGAAACCGCTATTGGAGAATACCCAATTGAATGTATTAATATGTTGAATCGTTTCATTGGTCAAGTTCAGGAAAATGTGAATGTAAAAGAATTGCGCGCTAATGGCAATCTTTTAGTAAGCCAGTTGGAAGTTAAAGATTTCATTCTAAAATCTTTTTCCTTCTCCAATTTAGTCCAGCCCCACGGAGGAAAATTAGTTTATCGGATTATTCCTCTGCCGGCGCCGGAATATTTAGAAAAACTTCCTAAAATTAATCTTAATCAAAATCAACTAATGGATGTTGAGCAAATTGCTCTTGGCACTTTCAGCCCCTTGGAAGGATTTTTGGGGCGGGAAGATTTGGAAAGCGTATTAAATACCACCCGGCTTAAAAGCGGAGTTATTTGGCCGATTCCGATTGTTTTGGATGTTTCGCATAAAGACGCAGAGCCATTAAAAGTTGGCAGCGAGGTTGCATTAACAGATTCTGGCGGGCAGCCGTTTGCCATTCTTCATTTGGCAGAAAAATATGATTTTGATAAAAAAGAGCTGGCGGAAAAATTATACGGGACACTGGATGAAAAACATCCAGGAGTGAAAATAGCCATTTCGCTTCAGCCGGTTTTTTTGGCAGGAAAGATTGATTTTTTTAAACGTTTCGATAGAGAAAGTAAAAAATATGAATTATCGCCGAGGCAGACCAGGCAGATTTTCCGGGAAAGGGGCTGGTCTACGGTTGTTGGTTTCCATACCCGGAATGTTATCCATCGCGGGCATGAATTTATCCAGCTACGCGCTTTAGAACAGGAAGCCTGCGATGGATTGCTGGTGCATCCGGTTGTCGGAGCAAAAAAACCGGGAGATTTCCATACTAAATATATAATGCAGAGTTATCAGAAAATGATGGATAGTTTTTATCCAAAGAATAAGGTTATTTTGGCGGCTTTTAATACTTATTCCCGTTATGCCGGCCCTCGGGAAGCGATTTTCACCGCTCTTTGCCGGAAGAATTTCGGTTGCAGCCATTTTGTGGTTGGCCGGGATCATACCGGAGTCGGGAAATTTTACGATCCGCATGCTTCGCAAAAGATTTTTGATTCTTTCCCGGATATCGGAATAAAGATAGTGAAATTGCAGGCAATTTATTCCAAAACTAGAAATACTTATATTGCATCTCCAGAGGAAGCTATGGGTGACGAGATTATTGATATCAGCGGAACGCAAGCGCGGACCATGCTAGTGCGGTCTGAATTTCCACCTGCCTGGTATATGCGTCCGGAAATCGCTGAAGATATTATTCAGGCAGTTAAAAACGGAGAAGAAGTATTTGTAAAATAAATTATTTTTAATTGATTAAGATGAACAAGGAAAGAAAATTGAAAATTGGCAGCCGAGCGCCGCTAGTTAAAAATTTACTCTTGGTGGAGGGTCCGTCGCGAGCCGGAAAGTTTGTGTTAGCGAACGTTATAACTGGGTTTCGTGGCGTGGAACCGATTCAATATTACGATCTTTTGGAACATCTGCCATTTTTGGAAAAAATGGGGTTTATTGAGAAAAAAGCGGCTCAAGAGCTTATTCGCGCCACGATTGATACCCATAGTTTTGAAATGCTGCTTGGCCGGGGATTTAATTACCGGAAGGACGATCTATCCTCAATTTTCAACCATCCATCGTATAAGCAGTATTTAAAACGGGCGAAACAGTCAGACTGGGATGCCGCATGGAAAAAATTCCAAAAAGAAAAACCGTATAGTTTGTATGTGGCTCATGAATTGATGCCGAATATAGAAATTTATTTTGAAATGTTTCCGGATATAAAAGTTATCAGTTTGCAAAAAAGTCCGGTTGATTTAGTTAATGCCTGGTTGGAAAAACATATAGCAGGACGTTTTGGCACCGACCCCAGATTGATGAATATTTTATTGAATCATAAAAACGGGCCAACGCCATGGTTTGTAAACGGCTGGCAAGGAGAATATAACCAGCTTTCGGAAACTGATAGAACTATTAAAGCAGTTCTGCATATCCAGGATATGTACCAGAAAGCTTATAAGAAATTGCGTCCGGCGTGGAAGAAAAAAATACTAGTTCTTCGGTTTGAAGATGTGCTTTTTGACACTGTCAAAACGGTGAAAAAAATAGGCAAGTTTTTAAAACGTGACACTTTGCCGGGAATAAAGAAAATCTATAAGAATCTTATTCTTCCTCGACCCGCCCACCTTGCTTTTCGGGAGGAAATGATAAAGAAAATTAAAAAGACCGCTTCGTCGAAATATATAAATTTATTAATAGCAGCTGAAACGCGATATTGCTCTAAAAATTAAGAATATGCTATTATTGTTTTAACTTTTTATTTAGTAATGCAGTTTATATATACATGAGCACAGACCCTAATAAGATTAAAAAAGTGGAAGGCGAGACGATGGCAACATTCCGGACGGAAAATCCTTCGCAATATTTTTCACATAAAAGCGAAAAAGAATATAACGATTACGTTAAAAAATTTGAATTTGTTTATCGAGAACTCTTTAAGTTTCCTCCGCAAATGTTTCGTGGGGCGGAATTGATTGATTTTGGAGCCGGTACTGGAGAAAACACAGTTTATCTCGCCAATTGGGGCGCTAAATGCACGCTGGTAGAAATGAATCCGGACGCATATGCTATCTCAAAGGAAGTATTTAAAAAATATGCTAAGAACTTTAACAGCCAGACATTTATTTGTTCTTCAATTTTTGATTATAATCCGACCGATGACAAAAAATACGATATTGTCCGTTGCGGAGGCGTGCTTTCGCATACTGCGGCCAAGGAGCTGGCTTTCCAGAAAATTGCCGGTTTGGTTAAGCCGGGAGGTTTTCTTATTTTTGGTGATCCGAACAAAGCCGGCGGTTTCCAGAATATGCTTCAGCGTTTTGCGGTTTATCATTTTGCCAAAACGCCGGATGAAATGGCGGATGTTTCCGAATTTCTTTTCAAAGAGGATATTGATCGGAGCGTGAAATTTATTCCCCGCACCCGCCGCGCCATTATTTTTGACCGGTGGGTTATTCAATCACAAGACGACCCTTCGGTGGCGGAAGTGATGGGTTGGATGAATAAAGGTGGTTTGCGGCTATATTCCGCGTATCCTTCGTTCTCGCTTCCTTTATTGGGCGATTCCACGCATCATCAACCGAATTTTAACGCTGAATCTGCCTCGGTTGCCAATCATGCTGTGCTTGCCGAATTAGTTTGGATGCTCAAAACCGATGCAGACAGCGAGGCCTTTCCGAAATTGATGAAAAAATTAAACCAATTCGGAGACGCTTTTAGAGGACTTACTTCTTATACGGCTAATTTAAATAAAAATACCCAGCTTGATGCCGGTCGTTTTCAGGAATTGTCGCGCGAATTAGTTCAATCTGCGGATACGTTGGATGATTTTCTCCAGCCAGTTAGGGATAAATTGCTTATAATACTTAAAGAAGCCGATGAATTTGTCAGTTTGGTACAGAAATCAGATTTAAAGAGAGTCCGCGCGTTTATTGAAAAAACCGAAGTGCTTTTTAGGGGAATGCTTGGCCTCCGGCACGTGGATTTTATTGCTTATAAGCCAAAAGAAAATGAAAATTAATAGCCATAACGAGTGGGATAAATTAAGAGAAATTATTGTCGGCCGAGGCGATGGCCACGCCAATTTAGTTTTTCCGCATGGGCCGGTAACCGAAGAATTGCTCCATAAAGCGATGGCGCTTGCCAAAGAGGCCTTTCCGCAATGGCTGACTGATGAAATTAACGAGGACCTGGACGGGCTTTCCGATGTTCTGAAATCTTTTGGAGTCAAGGTGTATCGCCCAGATTTGTCTTCCAATAATAAATTTTTTGCCACTCCTTATTTTAGCGCGGTTGGCGACCATATTTATAATATGAGGGATTTGAATTTAGTCGTCGGCAATAAAGTGGTGGAATCGCCGTCGCAGGAACAGTACCGTTATTTTGAAACAATGGGCCTTTATCCGATCTGGTATGAATATATGAAAGAAGGATTTACTTGGATTTGCGGCCCGAAACCGAAAGTTCCGGGAGATCATATGATGATTTATACCGCAAATGGAAAAGACGGATATGATGACGGACAAAAATACATCAAGTTAAAAGAGGACGAGATTTTATTTGAAGCCGCTAATACAGTTCGTCTTGGACGGGATTTATTGTACTTAGTTTCTCGATCCGGCAATTATCTTGGCGCCAAATGGTTGCAAAGCGTTTTGGGCGATGAATATCGGGTTCACACCACGGATAAGATCTATCGCTCCAGCCATATTGATTCCACAGCGCTAGCTTTAGCCCCCGGAGTAATTCTTTTAAATGGCACGCGGGTCAATGAAAGTAATTGTCCGGAAATTTTAAAGAAATGGAAAAAAATATATTTTACCGATATCGTTGCGACGCCGGAGCGAACGTTGAAGTTTCACGAAGAAGTCAGGAAACCAGTTTATCAGAAGCTTTTAGAAATGGGCGTCAATTCCGGCATAGATTCGGTCAGTTCTCCTTGGATAGGAATGAATGTGCTCTCGATTGATCCGAAAACGGTGGTAGTTGATAAAATCCAAGTTCCGCTGATCAAGCTTTTTGAGAAAAACGGATTTACCGCTATCCCGATCAGTTTCCGGCACTCTTATTACATGGGCGGCATCCATTGCAGCACTTTAGATACAGTTCGGGACAGCAGGTTAGAGAGTTACACCGACTAAAATTATTCTAATTGACCTAATTATTCTAATGAACCTAATGAATGTCTAATTTCTAATGACTAAAAATTTAGACATTAGTCATTGGGATTTGATTAGAATAATTAGACTAATTTTTTATGTATTACAATAAACTTCCGCACGGAATAATGTTTCATCATTTTCATAATGAAAAATATATTCCTAGCCGGGGATCTATTTCCGGTGATGACCTTAAAAAACTTTTGGAATATATTGGAATTGAAAGATTCCTTTCCCCTGATGCTTGGCTGGAAAAACTGGCAAAAAAAGAACTGAAAAATGCAGATATTTGCCTGACTTTTGATGATGGTTTATTATCCCAGACAGAGGTTGCTTTGCCGGTTTTGGAACATTTCAAATTAAAAGCGTTTTGGTTTGTTTATTCCAGTGTTTTTGAGGGTAAGTTGGAGAATATGGAAATTTACCGGCTTTTTCGGACAAGATATTTTAAAAAACTGGACGATTTTTACGAATTGATATTTAAGAAAGTTTTCGAAGCGGGATTTTTAGAAAAAGCCTATCCAGCGAAAGAAAAAGAAGTGGTCGGAAAATTATTAGATTCCTTTCCGATGTATTCTTTGAATGATGCCAGATTTATTTATATCCGGAATAACGTATTGGGAAAAGAAAATTATGAAAAATTCATGGATTCCTTGCTGGAAGAATTCGGGGTGGATAAATTTGAATTGGCGAAGCATTTATGGATGTCTGATAATGATTTGCATTATTTGAATGATAACGGCCATGCAATCGGATTGCATTCCTATTCCCACCCTACTTTGATGGCTGAATTGTCTTATCGGCAGCAATTGAAAGAATACCAAGAGAATTTTCGTCATTTAAAAAAAGTTTTAGGCGAAGATCCGATTTCCGCTTCCCATCCGTGCGATTCTTATAACAGCGATACCTTAAAGGTTTTGAGAGAGCTGGGAATTCGATTGGGATTCCGGGCGAATATGTTTCCCAAACAGCCGGGCGGTCGCCTCAATGATAGTAATCTGGAGATTGCAAGGGAAGATCATTCGAATATCATGGCGACTTTGAAGGGCAAAAAATAGTTCTATATTAGATGAAAAATATTCGCATTATGCCCCGTTTGGATATTAAGGGTCCGAATGTGGTAAAGCCGGTGCATACTGAAGCTTTGCATGTTGTTGGAGATCCAAAAGAATTGGCTCAGCGGTATTATCAGCAGGGGGCGGATGAAATTATTTATATGGATATTGTTGCCAGCCTTTATGGCCGGAATTTGGATTTTGATTTACTGCGTTCGGTTACGGAAAATATTTTTGTTCCGGTAACCGTCGGCGGCGGCATCCGCACTATTCATGACATTAATAATGCCCTGCGCGCCGGCGCGGATAAGGTGGCGATTAACACTTACGCGATTCACCGACCGGAGTTTATTTCCGAAGCGGCAAAAGAATTTGGCTCCCAATGCATTGTTTTATCTATTGAAGCTAAAAAACAAAGCGACGGCTTTTGGGAGGCTTATACTGATGGCGGCAGGGAGTCCTCCGGCTTGGATGCGATTGAATGGGCGAAACGCGGATTGGAATTGGGAGCCGGAGAATTAATGATCACCTCCATTGATCAGGATGGGACCGGTCGAGGTTATGACCTGGATTTGATTAAGAAAATTACCAGCTTCGTTTCTGTACCAGTTATTGTTTATGGAGGCGCCGGGAATCAAGAATCTTTTTTAAAAGTTATCAATGATGGCGGGGCAGATGCGGTAGCTGCGGCTTCAGTATTTCATTATCGTAATTTATCCATTCCTGGCGTTAAAAAATTTTTAAAAATTAACGGCATTAATGTTCGAACATGAATAAAACAAAAATAACCATTGTGGATTACGGAGTCGGCAATTTATCCAGCTTAAAAAAGGCCTTTAAATTTTTTGGCATGGAAGCGGATATTTCAGAAGATCCGCAATCAGTTGAGCGGGCCGATGCTGTTGTTCTTCCAGGAGTCGGATCTTATGAAGCGGGCATGCGGGGCTTAAAAGTCAGGGGATTGGTTGATGCTGTCAGGGGGGCGGCAGAAAAAAATAGGCCGATGCTGGGAATTTGCCTCGGCGCTCAGTTGTTATTAAGCCAAGGATTAGAATTCGGAGTTTTTAATGGACTGGATATTATTTCTGGAAAAGTTGTGCGTTTTCCAGATTTGGAGAATAATGAAAAAATACCGCAAATCGGGTGGAATGGAGTTTGTCCGCTTAAAGACCAAACTTGGCAAAAAACCATTTTTGATTCTCTGTCGGAAAATTTTAACGCCTATTTTGTACATTCATATATTTTTAATCTTGATAATAAAGAAGATATGCTGGGATTAACTAAATATGGCGGTTATGAATTTTGTTCAGCTTTTAAGAAGGGAAATATTTATGGTTGCCAATTTCATCCGGAAAAAAGCGGCCCAGCCGGATTAAAAATTATTAAAAATTTTATTGATTTAATATGAAAGCTAAATACGGATTGCCGGACGGGATAAAGTTTTGCAAGCGGTGCGTCATGCCCAATACACGCCCATCTTCTTCAAATGAATATCAGCATACCATTGCCCGCCAGCACAATTTTCTAAAATTTGATCAGGAGGACGTTTGTTCGGCCTGCCGGTTTTGCGAGGCCAAGGACAAAATTATCAATTGGGAAGAGCGGGAAAAAGAATTAGTGAAGCTCCTGGATAAATACCGGAGCAGTGACGGTTCCTACGACGTTTTAGTGCCGGGCAGCGGCGGCAAGGACAGCGTTTACGCTTCTTACCTTTTAAAATACAAATACGGCATGCATCCATTGACCGTGACGTGGTCCCCGCATTTGTATACCGATATTGGCTGGAAAAATTTTCAGAGCTGGCTTCATCGCGGCGGCTTTGATAATTATTTATTTACCCCTAACGGGAAAATCCACCGATTAATTACTAGAAATGCTTTTATAAATTTACTGCATCCTTTCCAGCCGTTTATTTTCGGTCAGAAAACTTTCGCGGTAAAAATGGCGGCGCATTTTAACATTCCACTAGTATTTTACGGAGAAAATCCCGGCGAATACGGCGCCAATATTTCCATTAATCAAAATAAATTTGATTCAGACCCCCAGTCCAAGGAAGCTAAAGTCGGCGGATCTTCCGGCCATCAGGTTAATTTTATTGATAAAAATTTGAAGCCCAATGAGATTTTCTTGGGCGGGAAATCAGTATCGGATTATCTTAAGGAAGGGGTTTCTTACGGCGACCTTAGCCCGTTCTTGCCGCTGAATTCCGATTTAGTTAAAAATAAAAATATTGAATTCCATTTTTTGGGATTTTATATTAAGTGGGTTCCTCAGGAATGTTATTATTTTGCAGTCAAACATACCGGTTTTGAAGCCAACCCGGTCAGAACCGAAGGAACTTATTCCAAATACAACAGCATTGATGATAAAACTGACGGTTATTTTTACTACACGACTTACATTAAATTCGGTTACGGCCGAGCAACTCAGGATGCCGCTCAGGAAATTCGGAATCACCATATCACCCGAGATGAAGGCGTGGCGCTGGTTAAGCGATTTGACGGAGAGTTGCCGAAAAAATATTTGCCGGAATTCCTGGACTACATCAGCTTATCCGAAAAGGAATTTTTAGAAATCATCGATTCATTTCGAGACGATCATATCTGGAAAAAGGTTAATGGTGAATGGAAATTGCGGCATACGGTTTGGGGCGGCGGAACCGATGATTAAATAAACCATTATTATATATATGAAATCTAAAAAAGTTTTAGTAGTTATCCCGGCTCGGGGTGGTTCTAAGCGGATTCCTAATAAAAATATTCGGAATTTTTTAGGTAAGCCGCTCATTGCTTATACAATTAAGCAGGCATTAAAAGTCCCATTTGTGGATCGGGTGATTGTGGATACTGATTCCCCTAAAATTGCCGCTTTTGCCAAAAAATATGGGGCTGAAGCGCCATGGTTGCGTCCCGCGCATTTGGCCGCTGACAAGTCTAAGGTTATAGACGCCTTAACATATCTTCTTCAGCGTTTAAATAAAGAAGAGGGCTATCAGCCGGACTACTTGTTGTTATTACAAACTACTTCGCCGCTTAGGGAGTTAAAAGATATCCAAGCTTGCTGGAAATTGATGCAGAATTCTGATGCCACTACGGTTTTGACTGTTTCTACCACTCATCCGCAACTTTACTATTTAGATAAAGATAAAAACTTATCTTTAGCTAATAGAATTGTAGTTAATCATAGCAATACCCAGGCTTGGCCGCCGGCTTACCTTTTAAACGGCTGTTTTGTTTATATAGTGAAGGTGTCAGCGCTTTTGAAAGAGCAGGCAGTTCTTACCAAAAATACTAAAGCAGTTATCTGCGATAAATGGCGGTCGGTGGATTTGGATAATCCGGAGGACTGGGCACTGGCAGAATTGCTGTATAAAAATAGAAAAGCGATTGCTAAAAGAATTAAAAATATATGAATAAAAATAGCCACTTAAGATTTTTTATAGTTGGTTTGGGTTCTATGGGCAAGCGGCGAATTCGCAATCTTTATGCTAATAGCGAAAAGGATATTGTTGGTTTTGATATCCGTCCAGACAGAAACAAAGAAGCGCAGGAAAAGTATGGCATAAAAGTGGTTGAAAATTTTAAGGATGTGTTGCCGGAGAATTTTGATGTTTTGATTATTTCTACCCCCCCTGAGGCGCATGGTGATTATATCCGTTTTGCCATTAAGCACAAAAAACATTTTTTTGTGGAACATCCGGTTTTTGACGACGGCTATCAGGATATTTTTGCCGAAAAGCGGCGGAAAGATTCTATGATCGTCATGGCTCCTTCCTGCACCATGCTTTTTTATCAGCCGGTCAAAATGATAAAAAAGATTTTAGATGATGGGAAAATCGGAAAAATCTTGGCGTTTCAATATCATATGGGGCAATATTTGCCGGATTGGCATCCGTGGGAGGATTATCGGGATGTGTATTTCTCTAAAAAAGAAACCAGCGCCTGCCGGGAAATGTTGCCGTTTGAGCTTATTTGGCTTAATTCAGTGATGGATTCCCGGGTGGCGGAAATAGCTGGAACAATCACTAAAGTTTCTAATTTGGACATGGATGCGGATGACATTGCGTTAGCAAATGTAAAATATGAAAACGGGATTTTCGGAAATATTATTATTGATGTTATTTCTCGGAAACCGTTTAGGACTTTGCGGGTTTTGGGTTCTGACGGTATTTTGGATTGGGAGAAATTCAGCCATAGCATTGTCGTTTATGATGCCAAAACCAAGCAATCCGAAACAACCACTATTCCTCAAGGGCATCTGGAGCCGGGCTATGTGAATCCGGAAGAGCAGTACATTGAGGAAATAAAAGCATTTCTGGATACGATTGCCGGGAAGGGGAAGTATCCGCATTCTTTTGAAGAAAATTTGCATAATTTGAAAACTTTGTATGCCCTTGAAAAGGCGTATAAATCCAAAACATATCAATCAGTATGAAAGTGGTTCGTAAAGAAGAAATAAACAAATTTTTAGAGCGAGAGCCGGTTGTCGGAAAAAAGATGCTGGAGCCGCTGCGAACTTTAGTTTTGGCGAAAGAATTGCCATTTGGAATCGTGGAGGATTTTGAGGTTAAAGAAAGCGAAGCGGAAGTTCATAAGCATGAAGGTGATTTATGGCTTTGCCTTGAAGGGGAGGTGGAATTTACTTGCGGTGGCGAGTTGGTGGAATCATGGATTAGAGATGGCTCTAACGGCAATGAGCTTGGCGGAAAAGATATTAAAAATGGCCAAAAAGTGGTTTTAAAGTCGGGCGATTGGCTTTGGATTCCGCCAGGCGAACCTCACCTTCATCGCGCGAAATTAGCGCGAATGGTTGTTGTGAAAGTTCCGAATTGGTCTTAATCCCAATTCGAGTTTGTATAGTAATTTAAGCGAGCTACCCATCTGTCGTGCGGCAATTTCGGAGGCGCTAAAAGCACGGTTCGAGCACATAAAATTTATGTGCTCGGTTTTAGCGCTGAGACATAGGAGCTGTTTCGCGCTGGCGGGACAGACTCCGGTGCCGGTAGGCAGATAGGTAGTGAGCGACGGAGTTGACAGCTGATTTTTTTGTGTGTATACTTTTATCAATCTTTGATAATTGAATCTGGGAGGGATGAATGCCCTGGCAAGTACCGGCTGTTCTGACGATTTTGATTGCTTACATATTCCAGTCATTTTTAATTAAAAAAGTTGCTAATGCGCCCGGAAGAGCGAGAAATCTGGTTCTTCAGTATTTTTTTGCCGCTACTTTAATTTGGCTTTTCGTTATTATATCAGATCTTTTAGGATTGATTAAATTTGGCATTGATACAAGGATGCTGATGGTTACCGGGATTTGTTTGATCAATGCATTTGCCTGTTACGCCCATTGGCGGGCGACGGCGATTAATATGGCTGTTACTTCGGTTTCCACTTGGGCCGACGATTTAACCAAAATGTTTCTTGGCTATCTGTTTTTGCACGAAGGCCAGTATTTAAATCCAACATTGGGGCTTGGCATCTTGTTTGTTTTCGGATCAGTATTGATTTTTGCTCTTGCTAAAAATTCTCTTCAGGGAATTAGCAGTCAAAATCTCGGGAGAATTTATTTATGGATTGGTTCTTACAGCCTTATCTGGGGAGGATTGGGCTTCTTGATGCGTTATTTGGCTCTTGGCGGAATGTTATGGTGGCAATTTCTGATTTCCTGGTATTTAGGGTCATTTATCGGGTCTTGCATACTATTTCTTTTTTCCGATGATGTGGAACGAGGCGTTAATGTCCCACTGAAAGAGTCTGTTCGGGGTCCGTTAATGTTATCTTTTTGTATTGTTGCATCTTTGGGAACTTCTTATTGGACCAATTCTTTGGCGCCGATAGTTGTTACCACCCCGGTTTTCCAGGTTTCGGAAATGATATTCCCGACTCTGATTGGATTATATATCTATAATGAAAAAAAGAATTTTAACTGGCTTGGCTGGGTGGCAATGGGTTTAGGATTAGTCGGTGGTTTGATAATTGCTTTTAGTTTCTGACTCCGTCCTGTAATGGGGCGGATTTTTTATATACTGAAATAGTTTATTAAAATTACAGCTTTTGGGTTGTGGAGTGGGCATATCCAAGTGCTACGCTATGGCGTAGCACTTGGATATGCGAAGCTTGGAATATAAAGAAACCACGGCTGTAAGGCCGAGAAGTTTTATTTATCAGCGGGCTAATAAGAATAATCCGAAAACCAGTGCCGAGCCAATAAGTAATTTGTGGACTAGATGTTTTTCTTGAAAATAGCTGTGGCCGGAAATGATTCCAGCTAAAAGGGATGCGGTTCTTTCTGCCGCCATGGCAATGCCGGGATTCCCGAAAGAAATCGCAAAGGCGCCAAAGATAGAAGCGATGCCGCTTATAAATCCTTGTCCGAAAAATATCCTCTGTTTTAAAAAGACCAGCGGATTTTCTTTCGCCTTCCACTGGGCCATAAAAAATAAATAAATCAGCAAAATAGCGATAATCAGCATTTCTTCCGCCTCCACTGAATTAAAATGGGTGATGTTGTATTTAAAGAGAGAAATGGTGGCTACGGCATTGACAGCGGTAAAAATCGGATACCCGACGTCTTTTAAATTAAAAATTTTAAAAAGAAAAATAGATCCGAAAACTAGGAAAATTAAACTGATTCCAAACCATTGGATTGGGCTGACGGTAAACCCAATCAGGAAGTCCACGATTAAAAGGAGCGGAATGGTGAGATTTCTGACTATCGCGTAAGTGCTGCGTTCTGTTTTTGTAATCGCTAACAGCATTGCATGGGTTTGGATGATTTCTAAAAATGCCCGGAGCGTAAAAGTGGGCAGAGAAGCCAGATTGAAGATAAAACTATTTCGCCAATAAGCAATAGCTGTAAAGATTAGCATTCCAAAAAGAAAATTAATGAATCCAGCCGAATACATGCTAATTTTTTTCTGGTCGGTTTGGAATTTGATAATTGACGTTGGAATTTCGCTGATAAAACTTCCTAATGAAGCAAAAAGTACGGTAAGCATAAGAAAAGTTGACTTTTTTGAGTTTATTGTTTAGTATACCTTTTAGTAATCGAAAAATCCAAAAGGAGATAGAAAATGCGGAAACTGCGGAAACTGCGGTTAGCGGTTGTTTCTAAAGATAACGGTGATACCAAGATGCTTTTGCCGATTGCGCGGGAAGCGCGCCAGCTTGGCCATAAAGTGATTATTTTAGCCGAAGGCGTCGGGGTTGACCATTATATCAAGCAAGGAGTAAAAACTTTTTTCCGAGACGTTTCAAATCCTGATCCGAAAACTGATTTTGATCTCGAGTTTTTGTTAAGCATGGCAAAGCCCGATGCAGTGCTCGTAGGTTTCCCTGGCCCGAACAATCTTTCTGGGAAAATCAGCGCGGTTGCGAATGATATGGGCATACCACTGATTGGCGTGGAAGATTATTGGGGAGGCGTAAAAAGATATTTGGAATTCAAATATTCTTTGCTGCTTACCATTGATGATTACGCGGCGGAGATAGCTAGGAATGCACTGGGACCAAAAGTTCCGATTTCGGTGATTGGGAATCATGCAGTTTCCGGTTTAGATTATCGTTCTCCAGAAGCTGTGCTGGCGGGTATGGAAGAATTGAAAAAAAGATTTAACCAAGTTTTTGTTTTTGGCGGCGGGGGAGGCAAGCACACTACCGAAGAATTGAAATTATTGGTGCCCTCGCTTCAAAAAACTCCTGGCAATTGGTGCCTGGTTCCGCGTTATCACCCGAATCTTAAAAAGAAATTAGCTGAAGAAATAGGAGACCAGCGCACTTTTCAGGAAGTCTGGGATGAACTTTTGCTTCCGCTTGGCGATCGGGTTGTCCGCCTGGATGCTGGGAATAGCGATGACATGGCAGTAGTTTCCGATGCGTATTTTTCCGGATTGGGATCGTCTATGAATACGGCGATTTATTCCGGGAAGCCGACTATTGCGGTGGTGACTGCCGCAACTATGGAAGCGATTCGCGATTCCAAACTTGATGCGGTTCCGGCAGTGGAGCTTGGCGGAGCCAAAACTCTTACGGAAGTCCAAGATTTGCAGCCGCTTCTTGTTCCTCCAAATGATGAAGTCCGGAAGAAATTCAAGCCGCTGGATGCGAATCTGGCAGTCAGGAAAATAGAGAAATTGTTATTTTAATTATAATTTCCCCTTCAAAATTGAAGGGGATTTTTGTTGAAACAATCACCTAATTTTATTGGTTTTAAATTGAATGAAATCAATTTTTATAGGAAAGAAAAAAGTTAATTACGGCTTAAGGCCGTTTATAGTTGCGGAAGCCGGGGTGAATCATAACGCGCGGCTGGATTTGGCACTTCAGCTGATTGACGCGGCGGCTTATGCCGGCGCGGATGCAGTAAAGTTCCAGACCTTCCGGCCGAATCAGGTAGTGACTGCTGCCGGCGAGATGGCGGATTATCAAAAGCGGAATTTAGGAAAATCTGAAAGCCAGCTCGCAATGGTGAAGAAATTAGAATTGGCGGAAAAACATTGGCCAAAACTGGTTGAGCGCGCTAAAGAGCGGGGAATTATTTTTTTCTCAACGCCTCACGGGCACATTGATTCGGCCGATTATCTTCAGCAAAAATTGAAAGTGCCGGCGTTTAAATTTGGTTCCGGCGATTTAACTAATATTCCTTTGTTGGAGCATGTTGCGAAATTTAAAAAGCCGATGATTCTTGGCACTGGCATGGCTGATTTAGAGGAAGTGAAAGAGGCAGTGGAGGCGATTAAAAAAGCCGGCAACAGTCAGATTGTGGTTTTGCATTGCACGACTGATTATCCGCTTGCTCCAGAAAATGTGAATCTTCGCGCCATGCAAACCATGATGAGAGAACTGGGGGTTTTAGTCGGTTATTCCGACCATACGCTTGGGCCGCAAACTGCTGTGATGGCAACTGCTATGGGTGCCTGCATGATAGAAAAACATCTTACGTTGGATAATAATCTGCCCGGTCCGGACCATGTGGCTTCCATGGAACCGATGGAATTTAAAGAAATGGTTAAACAAATTGAAAAAGCGGCGGCTATTTTAGGCAGTTCGCAGAAGAAATTATTGAAATGCGAGAAGCAATATGTTTCGGTTGCGAGGAAAAGTCTGGTAACCGCAAATAAAGTTAAAAAAGGAGAAAAATTCACTTTGAAGAATTTAACTGTCAAGCGTCCGGGCAACGGTCTGCTTCCGAAACGGCTGAAGGAAGTGGTAGGCAAGCGGGCAACTAAAGCGATTCCAAAAGATACTGTATTGACCGAAGAAATGATAGGGTAAAAATAAAAACAGCATCTTTTAAGATGCCGTTTTTGAATTTGAAAATTCAATGGCTATAGCAGTTGCTTCAGTATGGGTGATATAAGTCTTTTTTTCATTTTCTCTTTCCCATTTTCTTTTTGCAAAAAGAATATTTTGAAGGCCGCCATTCCTATAAGTTTCCAGAAGATATTTTTTCATTGATTCATCACTTTCAAATTTTTTGCGGTCAATTAATCCGTCAGTAAAAAGCAGCAGCAATTTCAATGAAGATTTCGGCAGCTGGGTGTAAAACCAGGATTTTTCTAAATCCGGCTGGCCATTCAAAAGTCCGAAACCACCTGGTGATTTAGGATTATTAATATTTTTCTTTCTCTGCTTAATCAAGACAGGAAGATACTTATCCCAGGCGGCAGCGCGCGCTGCTGAAAGATCGCCTCCATTTTCTTTCAAAGATTTTTCCTGGAATTGTCGGAAGAGGTTGTCTCCCCGTTGATCATGATTTAAGACTTGGTCTTTGGTTAAACTGGTTGTGCCATCAGCATTAACCCAAAAAGCATAGCTGTCGCCGGCTTGCATAATTTCAACAGTTTCGCCGGATAATCTGGCTGCTGCAAAAGTTGCTCCGGCAAGATTAGCGCTATCCTTAAGAGACATTCGCATTTCTGTTAGTTGGAGCTTGGCAATGCTTTGGTTAGTAATCATTAATAATTTTTTAAGGTCAGCATTGGCATCGGATGAATAATGTTGCAAGCTTTCACTGGCGGTTTTTACTAAAAGTGCGCCGCTGCTTAATTGTTTTTCACCATAGCGTTTTTTCGGGCTAGCTTTGCTGTATGGCGTGCTGACGCCGTCAAAAACAGCAAAAATCGGGGGAGAAATAACCAAGCCGTCTTCTTGATCTTCAGCAGTTCCGATTTCAGATACAAGCTCCAGTTTTTTATAGAGCATCCCACCTCCTATTTAATTATTAGTTGCTGGAAGTATTATAAGATATTTTGATTGATTTGGCAATAACTTTATAAATAATAATTCAGTTATATTTATATGTCTAAAAAGAAGAAAAAAATCGCCTATGTGTCCGGGACACGCGCGGATTACGGATTGATGACCTCAATTTTAAAAGCCATTGATAAAAGCCCTAAATTGGAACTGTCTTTGTATGCTACTGGAATTCATTTGATGCCGAAATTTGGCGAAACTGCAAAGGATGTGAAAGGGGAATTTTCTCAAACTAAGCGAATACCAGCAGTTTTTGAAAGTGATGACCGTTTAGGAATGGCCAAATTTTCCGGAGAATTTTTACAGAAATTAGTAAATGAATTTAATAAAAACCGCCCGGATTTTGTGCTTACTCTTGGAGACCGTCCGGAGATGCTCGCGGTAGCCGTTGCTTGCCTATATTTAGGTATTCCTACCGGACAGATTTCGGCCGGTGACCGCAGTTTTACCGTGGATGAATTGGCGCGCCATGCCATTACCAAATTATCCTATTTGCACTTCCCGGCAACCAAAGAAGCCGCTAATCGGGTTATTAAAATGGGTGAAGAAGCTTGGCGCGTGCATACGGTCGGAGCTCCGGGGTTGGATGTAATTTTAAATGAAAAACTGCCAAGCAGGAAAGAGGTGGAAAATTATTTGAATTTGAAACCGGGCGGAAAATTCATTTTGTTGACCCAGCATCCGGTCAGCGAAGAATGGAGGGAATCAGGAAAACAAATAAAAGAAACACTTGCCGCTCTTAAAAAATTTAAATTTCCGATAGTGGCGACTTATCCTCACGCTGATGCCGGCGGGTTAAAAATTATTAAAGTTTTAGAAAAAGAAAAAACCAACCCGCTTTTTAGAATATTCCCCAATGTTCCTTATAAAATGTTTTTAGCTTTACAAAGAGAAGCGGCGGTTTGGGTTGGGAATAGCAGTGGCGCAATTGTTGAGTCCTCTTCTTTTAAAACGCCGGTGGTAAATATCGGCATCCGTCAACTTGGGCGCCAGCATGGCGATAATGTGATTAATGTTGGTTATAATAGTAGAGAGATTGCGGTAGCAATTGAAAAATCTTTGCACAATAATAAATATTTAAAAAAACTATCCGCAATTAAAAATCCTTACGGCGATGGCAGAACAACAAAGAGAGTTATCCGCGTGTTGGAGCAATTAAAATTAAACGTCGCTTTGCTGAAAAAACAAATTACTTATTGATATTGGAAATTATTTATGAAAGGAGAAAATAAAAAAACGTTTAAAAAAAATTTTAACATTTTAATTTGTTCCGGCGGGAAGCGGGTCGACCTTATAAAAGAGTTTCGGCGCGCTTTGAACGGTCGGGGGCGGGTAGTGATTACGGATGCCAATGATTTGAATGCCGGCAGATTTTTTGCCGACGATTTCTTTAAAGCGCCCCGACTTAATGATAAGAATTATCTGTCTTTTATTAAGAAAATTATTAAAGAAAATCAGATTAAAATTCTATTTTCGGTTATTGACCCGGAACTTCTTTTTTTAGTCAAATATAAAAAAGAACTTGAAGGGCTCGGGGCAAAAGTTTTAATCAGCTCTCTTTCTTCTGTAGAAACTACTAATGATAAGCGGAAAACTGCCAAATTTTTCCAAAAGATTAAAATTCTTACTCCTAAAATTTTTAAATTTAATGAAGTTAAAAAATACCCGGTTTTTATCAAGCCGTATGACGGCAACGGCAGTAAGTTTGCTTATTGCGCCAATAATTTTCAAGAATTGGATACTTTCAGCAGAATCGTTCCTAATCCAATTATTACGGAATTTATTCCGGGGCAAGAGTATACCATTGACTGCCTTTCTGATTTTTCCGGGGAAATTATTAATGTGGTTCCTCGTAAAAGATTAGAAGTGAATAATGGCATTGCCGTAAAATCGGTAGTGGATTTGAATCCGGCAATTATTAGCGACGCCAAGAAAATACTTAAAGCGCTAAAGGTGGAGGGACCAGCTACAATTCAATTAATAAAATCGCCGGCCGGCAAGAGGTATTTTACTGAGGTGAATCTTAGGTTCGGCGGCGGCGTCATGCTGGGAATAAAAAGCGGAGGCAATTTCCCCGGGAAAATTATTAATATGCTGGGCGGTAAACAACTCAAATTTTCCAATAATTCAGTTAAGGACAGTTATTCTATGGTCGCTTATTTAGACCATCAATTTTATTATGAAAAAAATTAAAGCGATAGTTTTTGATTTGGATGACACGCTTTTTTTAGAAAATTTATTTCGAAGGAGCGGATTTAATTTTATTGCAAAAAAGTTAAATAGAGCGGGGATTTCCGTAACGTCTAAAAAAATTTTTCAAATGTCCAAGCAATATCCCAAAACTTTGTTTAACGAAATCGTTTTTCGTTATCACCTTTCTTATTCACCAGAAGATCTTCTCGGTTGGTATCGGAATCATCCGCCGAAAATTCGCGCCTATCCGGGAGTGAAACTATTGTTAAAAAGATTGAAAAGGGAATATAAGTTGGGGCTTCTGACTGATTACTTCCATCAAACTCAAGTTAACAAAGTTAAGGCGTTAGGCATTGGAAAATTTTTTGATTCTATCGTGTACACGGATAATATTAGGGCCCCGAAACCGGCAACTTTGGGATTTAGAATTTTAAAAGAAAAATTTGGCTGTCAGAATGGCCAGATTATCTATATAGGCGATAATGAAGAAAAAGATTTTGTGGGCGCCAAGAAGGCCGGTTTTATTACCGTCAAATTTAAAAACCAAAAAGGATTTTTTTATGGTCGTAAAGGAAGATCTCCAATGCACAATCCCCACTTTGAAATTAAGGGGTTAAAAGATGTTTTTAAGATATTAGCGGAACTAAATTGCTGTATATAGGGTTGTAAAAATAAAAATACATGAATACCCAGCGCCAAATTCTTTTTGAAGACAATCACATTCATTCTCTTTATAGTGACGGTAAACATTCCATAGGGGAATTGTTGGAATATAATCATTTTCATGATCAATTGGATCTCACGATTTCAGATCACGTCAATAAGGAAACTGATTGGTTTCCAAAATATATTGAAGAAATCAAGCAGTATCGCAAGCAATATCCGCAGTTTGCGATTCGTATCGGTTGTGAAGTTAAAATTCTTGAAAATGGCACCTTGAACACGAGAAAGGATATTTTAGATGCCGCGGAAACGGTAATTGGAAGTGTACACCATTTTTTCAATATTAAGTCCCTAAATAAGGAAGAACTTCTGGAAAAAGAATACGAATTGACTAAAATGCTGGCTCGGAATCCGGATATTGATATTTTGGGTCACCCATTCAGTATGATTGAGCGTTTTTATAAGCAAGCCCCGCCGGTTGAGTATGTGGAAATGGTGTATCGGTTATGTAGGGAAAATGGCATTAAGTTTGAATTTAATCCTAAGCATGCATTAGGACCGGTTCGGGAATTGGTTGTGAAGGAAATCGCTAATGGGAATATTAATAATTTTTCGTTTGGCAGTGATGTGCATGAGCGTTGTAATGAAATCGGCGATGCGGCATTAGCATTAGCTAAGCCAATTACGGTATTCGTCACCGGTGCCGGCGCCGGCGTTGGACAAAGTATTTTGAAGTCCCTCCAGCTTTCTAAGGTTAAAACGCGGGTTATTATCGGAGATATCAGTCCGCTTGCCACCGGTCTTTATCGGGCGCAGGTCGCGTATATTATTCCTCTTGCGGACGATCCGGCTTATTTGGCGGCGCTGGAAAAAATTTGCAAAGCAGAGCAGGTTGATATGCTTTTGATCGGTACGGATGTTGAATTGATTATTTTTGCCAGTAATAAAGAAGCTTTTGAGAAGACAACCGGCACTCGAGTGATTGTAAGTGATTCCGAAGCAGTGGCAATTGCAGATGATAAGTGGAAAACCGTTGGATTTTTAAAATCCCATGGTTTTCCCTATGTTTATTCAGCGCTTGCTGATAATGCGGATTCGTTTATTAAAAATGCCAAATGGCCTGTTATCGTTAAACCGCGGATTGCGGCGCGATCGGTCGGGTTTCAAATTATTCCGAATGAAGCAGAATTGCGGTCCGCGCTCCAAAAAGACCCCAACCTCATTATTCAGGAATATCTTTCCGAAGAAGACGAGGAATACACCTGTGGCGCCTTTTTTTATGAAGGAGCGTGTTATGGAGTGACGGTAATGAAGCGCTGGCTTCGGAATGGTGATACTTACAAAGCGATTGTGTGCCGGGAACCAGAGATGGAAAAGTTTATTAAAGCCGTCGGGACAGATTTGCGAATTATTGGCCCCTGCAATTTTCAGCTTCGTAAATCTGGCGGCGAATTCAAAATTTTTGAGATTAATTGCCGTTTTTCTGGTACGACCGGAGCGGCAAGCGCGCTCGGATTTAACGTCACAAACGCATTATTGCAGAAAATATTTTTTAATCGGCCGCTTCATCCGCTTGCGATTCGAGATGCATATATATTCCGATATTGGAACGAGGTTTTTGTGCCGCCAGAAGAAGTGGCTTTACTGGCCAAGCGAGGCAATCTGGAAGAATCACGCTCCGATACTAATTTATTTTAATTATGATAATTTCTACTAAAAAAACAAAGGTTTTGGAACTGCCAGTGCTCGGATTAGGCACTTATCGTATTGGCGGCGACCATGAGCGTGATTTGCATAATGATGACGATGGTCAGATACAAAGCATACGAAAAGCTCTTAATGCGGGGATTAAGCATATTGATACGGCAGAATCATACGCCGCAGGCCACGCTGAAATGCTTATCGGGAAGGCAATAGCTGACTTTGACCGTAAAGATCTTTTTATTACGACAAAAGTATCTCGGCGCCACCATCATTATAAAGATGTGTTAGAGTCAGCGCAGGCGAGTTTGGCGCGGCTTGGAATTCCGTACCTTGATTTATACCTTCTTCATGCTCCACACCCGGAAATTCCATTTAGAGAAACGTTTAAAGCCATGAATGAATTAGTGGAAAAAGGAACGGTACGTTTTATCGGAGTCAGTAATTTTACGGCTGTTCAACTGGAGCAAGCGAAGCAGTATAGTCAATATCCCATTACTTGTAATCAAATTCATTACAGTTTATCGGCGCGGGACTATGAACGAGATGGTACGCTGGAATACTGCCGCGCTAATGGAATATTAGTAGTCGCCTATCGAGCTATGGGTGATGAGGGGACGCCGGCAGTAGGATGGAGCCTTCTTGAAGAAATGGCGAAGAAATACAGGAAAACCGCAAAGCAAATTGCTTTGCGATGGGTGATTCAGCAGCCGAATGTGGTCGGGCTGGCTAAAATGATCCAGCCACAGCATCTTCAGGAAAATCTTGATGCGTTAACGTGGGAGCTTGCTTCCGAAGACATGGAACGGCTCACCGATGATTTTCCAATAGGAGTAACTATTAACCGTTAAAAAAACTTAATTTATGAAAAAATATCCGATTGCAAAACCATATATTAAAATTAAGAAAGAATGGAAACGGCTAACATTTTCAGGTGATTTAAGAAATACTTTAATGCCAACTAATAGTATTTATAAAAAAGATGTTAGTGGGGAGACGGTAATGGCTGGCGGCATAACTATGCCAGTTTTTGCTAAAGTAGGAGATACGCTGATGATTCCGGATTTTGCGAAAGAAGAAAAATATGTTTTGGAAGTTTTGCGTTCCGGAGTTTTAAGCATTGGTTCAAAAGTGGAAGCGTTTGAGAAAAAATTTGCTAATTTTGTCGGTACTAAATATGCTTGCGCGGTTTCAAGCGGCACAGCCGGACTGCATTTAGTGATGATTGGCGCTGGCATCGGGCCGGGCGATGAAGTGATTACCAGCCCGTTTTCTTTCGTGGCTTCCGCAAATTCTATTTTGTATATGGGAGCCAAGCCGGTTTTTGCTGACATTGATCCGGTTACTTATAATATGGACCCGGTGAAAATTGAAAAAAAAATCACTAAAAAGACCAAAGCGATTTTAGTTGTTCATATTTTCGGCCAAGCGGCGGACATGGTTCCGATTATGAAGCTGGCTAAAAAATATAATTTAAAAATTATTGAAGATGCCTGTGAAAGTTTAGGCGCAACTCATAAAGGAAAAAAAGTTGGCACTTTTGGCGAATCATCGGTCTTTGCTTTTTACCCCAATAAGCAAATAACTACCGGCGAAGGAGGCATGATTGTAACTAATGATAAAAAATTGGATAAATTATTTCGCAGTTTGCGGAATCAGGGACGATCGGAAAATATGCAATGGCTTGATCATGAGCGACTTGGCTATAATTACCGGATGGACGAATTGAGCGCGGCGGTCGGATTAGCGCAGATAGAAAATATTGATTTTTTGCTTCGTGAGCGCAAGAGGGTTGCGGAGTTTTATAATAAATTTTTATCTCCTTACCAAGATTTATTGCAGGTTCCCGAAATAGCGGATTTTAATACCCATACTTGGTTTGTTTATGTGGTGTTATTAAAAAATAAAAATCGGGATGAAATTATCAGGCAATTGGCAAATAAAGGAGTCGCCACCAAACCCTACCTGCCTTCCATCCACCTTTTTTCTTTTTATAAGGAACTTTTCGGCTATAAAGAGGGTGACTTCCCGGTTTCAGAAAATGTTAGTAATAGAGGATTAGCATTGCCGTTTTATATCGGTTTAAAAGAATCAGACATAAAATACATTTGTGAAAAATTAGTAAAAATTTTATCTAATGGTTAATAATATTTTTAAGGGAAAAGCTATTTTGGTAACTGGCGGGACCGGGTCTATCGGTTCGGAAATTGTGCGCCAACTTCTTAAATATGAGCCAAAAGTGGTCAGGGTGTTTGCCCGCCACGAAGACCGCCATCACCAAATGATGCAGGAATTCGGCCTTACTCCGGAAGCCAGCCCGCAACCGCTCCGTTTCATTATTGGAGACATTCGGGATAAAGACCGCTTGCGGATGGCAATGGAAGGCATTGACATAGTATTCCATGCAGCTGCTTTAAAACACGTGCCGATGGCAGAATACAATCCTTTTGAAGTGGTTAAGACCAATGTGGTTGGCACGCAAAATGTCATTGATTTGGCAAGAGATTTGGGGGTAGAAAAAGTTATTAATATTTCTACCGATAAAGCGGCGAATCCGGTCGGTATTCTCGGGGTTTCCAAATTGATGGGCGAGAAATTAATTCTTGCTTCGTATTATTATAAAGGCGACAAAAAGACTCAATTTTCATCTGTTCGTTTCGGAAATGTTTTGGGCAGCCGGGGCAGTATTTTGCCGGTATTAAAAAAACAAATCTTCGAAAGCGGCTTTGTGAAACTTACCGACCCGAAGATGACCAGATTTTTTATGACTATACCGCAGGCTGTGAATTTAGTTTTGAATGCGGCCCGCCTTAATCAGGGACAGGAAATTTTCGTTTTAAAAATGCCTTCGGTAAGAATTGGAGATTTGGCAAAAGCCGCCATCCAATATTACGCGCCTCTTGCGGGTAAAAAACCAAAAGAAATAAAGATTCAGCTTATCGGGAAAAGGGCGGGAGATAAAGATCATGAAAGTTTATTGGCGGACCATGAATTGGATATGGCAATGGAAACGGAGGGAATGTATATTTTAACCCCCAATCATAAAGTGGTTGGTTTAGAATATAAAAAGAATTAC
The DNA here is from genome assembly GCA_001818695.1 of Candidatus Harrisonbacteria bacterium RIFCSPHIGHO2_02_FULL_42_16. GTDB lineage: Bacteria > Patescibacteriota > Minisyncoccia > UBA6257 > 02-FULL-45-10c > 2-02-FULL-42-16. The sequence continues at coordinate 33,302 of MHJG01000021.1, forward strand.
CCAAACGCTTCAAGGTTAAAAGAAAAAAACCGGCATTATTTATCTAATTATGCGCCCAAGCTGTCCAGTGCTGAACTGGCAATCCTTATAAAAGAAGTTGATTTGCATCAAGTGTAAGTAGATTAAATTTATGAGATTAGAAAAAAAAGTTGCAATTATAACTGGCGGAAGCAGCGGGCTTGGAAGGGGTATGGTTTCTTGTATGGCAAAAGAAGGGGCGACGGTAGTTATTGCTGATCTTAATAAAAAACAAGCGGAAGAAGTGATTAGATCAGAAGTGGAATCTCGGGGGGCAAGGGGATTGGCGCTGGAAGTAAATGTTACCGAAGAGTCAAAAATAAATGAGTTGGTGAAAAGAGTGATTAGTGAATTCGGGAAAATAGATATTTTGGTGAATAATGTTGGCATTTCTGGAAAACCGGGATTGCCGTTTACGCGGAATACTGAGGAGGATTGGGATTTAGTATGGGATGTTAATGTTAAGCCGATTTTTTATGCCGCCAAAGCGATTGCGCCGCATTTTCAGGAACGGAAAAGCGGGAGAATCATTAATTTGTCGTCAATTGCCGGCTATATGCCGGGACGAATGAAGCCGCCGTATAGCGTATCCAAAATGGCGGTAGCGAATTTCACTCAAATTCTTGCGCATGAATTCGCACCCTATGGCGTTACAGTGAATGCGATTGCCCCTGGATTAATCTGGACGCCGCTTTGGGAGCGACTAGCGGATCAGTTGCAGAAAACTTGGCCAGACCAGTATGCTAATATGAAGCCGCGGGAAATTTTTGAAAAACGGGTTTCAGAATTAGTTCCATTAAAGCGGGAGCAAACACCGGAAGATATTGGTTGGGCGGCGGTTTTTCTTGCTTCCGACGAGGCAAAAAATATTACCGGGCAGATTTTGTTTGTAGATGGCGGAGCGATAATGCGTTAAAAACCGATCTTGCAAGATTGGTTTTTCTTTTGAAAGTAACTAATCCCAGTAAAAATTAGTTATATTTTTTAGTTTCAAATCTATCTTTGAAGGAGATATGATGAACAAAAAAGAAAAAGAAATAGTAGCCTTAGTTACTAGAATGCGTGACCAATATGGGGTGACCGGTTTGAAAGCGGAATTTGAATCCGAAGGCACTCGTTTTGAAGAATTATTGCGATTGAAAGATATCACCTCGCGTTCTGGCGTGCATCTTACTCTTAAAATCGGCGGTCCGGAAGATGTTTGGGGGATTCAGCAGGCGCGCCGGATTGGCGTTTCCGGCATTGTTGCCCCGATGATTGAAAGCGCTTATGCGCTGAGTAAATTTATTGATGCCGTCAATAAACATGTGCCGGAAGACGAGCGAGAAGATGTTACTATTGCTTTTATGATTGAAACTGTTCAAGCCCATCAAGATTTTAATTCTATGCTGAAATTGGGATTAGCTTATGGTCTTAAACATATTACTATTGGACGCGTTGATCTTGCCGGCTCTCTCGGTCTTTCCAGAAAAGAAATTGATTCTCCGCGAATGGCGGAATTAGTAACTGTTATTTTCGGGGATGCGCGAAAGCATAGTTTTGGCACAACGCTTGGCGGAAGCATTGAAGCTGGTAGCCGTCCGCTGATTGAAAATTTGGTTGCCAATAATTTACTGGATCGTTTTGAAACCAGGAAAGTAGTATTTGATGCTAAGCGGGGATTGGAATCTTTTGATGAGGCAGTTAGGAGCGCGCATCAGCTGGAGCTTTTGTGGCTGGAAAATAAATCCCGTATGCATACTCATGCGGCTGAGGAAGATGCGTCTCGCATCACTATGCTTCGCAAGCGAGTACAGCAATGAATCTTAAAGAAAAACCAGTGATTTTGGTGGCAACGCGGGGTTTTTGGAATGAAAGAGAATTGGCAAACCAGGAAATTTTAAAAAATCAATTTGAGATGGTGCAATTTTCCGATATGAAAGTTTCAGCAGAAATTGCGCAAAGAACAGTTGCTCTGGTGGTTGGCGATGCGCTGGTTGACAGGAAATTTATGGATCTGTTCCCGAATCTTAAAACTATTGCGCGGAATGGAACCGGATATGACAATCTGGATCTTGCCGCCGCTCGTTCTAAAGGAATAACGATTACTCGGGTTTCGGGCCTTAACGCAAAACCAGTCAGCGAATTTGCATTAGGACTTATTTTGGCGCTTTCCCGTAATGTTCTTCCTATGCATGAGAATATGCTGAAGGGAGTTTGGCAAAAGAGGTGCGGGAAATCTTTGTCTGAAATGACTGTTGGGATTATCGGGCTCGGTTCGGTCGGGCTTTTGCTGGCTGAAAAGTTGCATGCGCTGGGTGTCGGGAAGCTTATTGGCTGGAACCGATCTCGGCGACCTCCGGTTCTGAACGCAGAGGATAAATACGGATTAAAATTGGCAGAACTTCCTGCGGTGATGTCCGTTAGCGATGCTGTAGTGGCATCAGTTTTACTTACTCCGGAAACTGTCAATTTAATCGATAAAAATCTGCTTTTATTGATGAAGCATGATTCATTTTTCGTGAATATTTCCCGTGGAGCAGTTGTTGACGAAGAAGCACTTTCGGAATTGGTAGTTGCGGGGAAAATTGGCGGAGTGGCGTTGGATGTTTTTTCCGCCGAGCCGCCGTTTGGCCAGCCCTTTATAAAAAAACTTATGGAATATGGGAAAAATGGCGGCAATGTTATTTTATCTCCCCATAGTGCCTTTTGGACTAAAAGCACGGAGCATGAAATTGTTTTGAAAGTTGCCCAGAATGTAGTGGATGTTTTGGAAGGAAAATTAGAAAATGCAGAAATTATATAGAATACCCGTTAAACTCGGGTATTTTTTATTACTATTTTTGGTTTTTTAGGGTTATATAAATATTATGAGCAGTACAAAAGATAATCTTAGTGAAAAAGAAGTTCTTAGTTATTTGGATTCTTTGAGTAATTGGGGGCGTTGGGGGAAAGAAGATGAACTGGGAACTGTTAATTTTATAAATCCGGAAAAAGTTAAAAAATCTTTATCTCTAGTGAAGGATGGAGTTTCTGTTTCTTGCAGCCGCCAAATTTCCAGTTCAATAAGGCCGGATATGAAAACTCAAGCCATTCGCTATATGGTTGACAGCGGCGAAGGGGGGCGGAAAGCTTTGGAATTTATTGGAATGGTTTTTCATGGAAACAGCATTACGCATATTGATAGTCCGGCGCATTATTTTTGGAAAGGAAAGATGTATAATAATCGGCCGGCGGATTTGGTTAGTTCGCGGGAAGGCGCGCAAGCCAATGATGTGGAAGTTTTGAGAAACGGTATTGCTACCAGAGGCGTGTTATTAGATGTTGCTGCAGCAAAAAATAAAAAATGGCTTGATGCCGGAGAAGAGATTGCAGTTTCGGATTTGGAAGCGGCGGAAAAATTAGCCGGAATCAAAGTTCAATCCGGAGACGTGCTTTTAGTGCGAACTGGAAATTATCAGCGGCTTTTAGAAACAAAAGAAGTATTGGAAATTTCAAAAGAACCAGGATTAAGCGTCGCTGTCACGCCATGGCTTCATAAACGAGAAATTTCTGTTGTTGGTTCTGACACAGCTAACAGCAATAACAGCAACCAATATCAAAATATCAGCAACCCATTTCATGTTATTTCATTGGTGAGCATGGGGCTTTGGATTTTAGATAATGCCAATCTTGAAGAATTAGCTAAAGTTTGCGAAGAAAAAAAACAATGGGAATTTTTGATTACCATCAATCCTTTGCGGCTTAAAAATGTAACTGGCTCGCCAGGTAACCCAGTGGCTATATTTTAAGTTGTATTATTAATGCATGTTTTAGCTTTAATCGGCGCTCGTTCCGGATCAAAAGGAGTGCCGAATAAAAATATAAAATTGCTTGGCGGAAAGCCGTTGCTGGCTTGGGTGATTGAAGCCGCGAAAAAATCAAAACACGTTAATCGGGTGGTTGTTTCCACTGATTCGGAAGAATACGCGAAAGTTGCGCGGGAATGGGGCGCGGAAACTCCATTTTTGCGTCCGGCGGAATTATCTGGAGATAAGTCCACAGATTTTGATTATGTGAATCACGCGGTAAATTGGCTTAGGGAAAATGAAAATTATCAGCCGGATTTAGTGGTGCGCGGTATGCCGACTGTGCCTTTTCAGCAAGCTAGTGATTTTGACGGCGCCGTGGAAGCGCTTTTAAATGACCCGGAGGCGGATTCTTCTATTGTAATGGCGCCGGCAAGCCAGCATCCAGGGAAAGCGTTAAAATTAATTCCAGATGGCAATGGCGGGGAATTAGTAGTTGGCTATATTAGTGGCGACCCGAAAGATGCGGCGCCACTTCTTAGGCAGGGATACGCAAAAGCTTATTTTCGCGCTAATTTAGTCGCTTTCCGGCCTCACATACTTTCCAAATTCAATTCCATTACCGGAGAACGGATTCGGCCTTATATTGTCCCTCAAGATCGGTCCGTGGATATTGATTCGCCAATTGATTTTGTAATTGCGGAAAAACTTATGGAAGAATTAAAATTCTAATTTGATGAGTAACTGGGTTTTGGTAAAAAAAGAAATTATAGAAGAAACTTTGAGAGCCGAGTCTAAACAGGGTAAGGGTTTGGTTGAACCATTAAAATCTTTGGCAGCAGAAAAAAATCTGCCATTTAAAATTTTAGAAGATAAAGAAGTGGTCAACGAAGCAGAGGTGCATCGGCATGAGGGTGATCTTTGGCAGTGTTTAGAGGGTGAAGTAACTTTTATTTGCGGCGGAGAATTAGTGGAGCCAAAAGCAAAGCAAAATCCAGACGGCACCTTGGATGAGCGGGAATGGAAAGGAAAAGCAATCCAGGATGGCACAGAAATGGTTTTGCGGCCGGGTGATTGGCTGTGGATACCGCCAGGAGTAGCGCATCAGCATAATTGTAAAGGAATTGCCAGAATGTTTATTATTAAAATTCCAAAAGTTTAAAACTTGATTTTTTAGCGGTATTTTTATACAGTATATTTAATCTTTGAAATAAGAATAGGAGGACTAAGAAATGCTAGAATTAATAGTTGGAACAGTGGTAGTTAGAAGCGAAGAAGTGAAAAAGTCACTTGAAAGCATTCCTGTTCAAGGGAAAAAGCTTCTCGAACCTTTAAAGTCTATTGCGACCCAACACGATTTGCCCTTTAACATTTTGGAAGACAAGGATGTTAGCGATAATCTTGCCGAGGTGCATGCAGTTGATGGAGATCTGTGGCTTTGTTTAGAGGGAGAGGCGGTTTTTACTCTCGGCGGAGAGTTGGTGGATCCCTACGAGGTAAAAAGGCGTGACGGAGTTTCTGATTCAAGGGAATTGAAAGCAAAGAAAATTCAGGGCGGCACTAATACGGTGCTTAAGTCAGGAGATTATCTTTGGATTCCTCCTGGCGTGCCTCATGTGCATAACGTACCAACTGGCGTTGCTCGTTTGGTGATTATTAAGATTCCTAAAGTGTAATAACATAAGGAAACTCCACGGACTAAAGTCCGTGGTTTTAGTAAGATATTTCGGTATATAAAAAATCGCGGTTTGTGAACCGCGATTTTAATTTTATTGAACATCACTAAAATCCCAGATATTCAATTTTTGTAGAAAGGCGAGCTGGCAGTCCGTCCATAGAAATCAGGATTACTCCTAAAATGATCAGTATGGCTGCCCAAAATCTTTTTTTAAATTCTTCTTCTTTCAATAATTGTCCGCCGAGAATTACGCTGGCAAGTATACTGATTCTTTTTAGCGTTCCAACATATGATACAAATGCTTTGTTAAAAACCGGTTGCATAAGGATCATTCTTGCCACAAAAATGGTTCCTATCAGGCCGGTATAAATCATTACTTGGCCGCCATAAAGGCAATTTCGGAAATTTTGTTTTTGCTCTTCATTAGCATCCGGATGCCAGTGATAAATTATTAAGTAGGTTAAGGAAAGTATCGCTGTCATGGTCATTTGGCCGAGCACCATGCCTTGGAGATTAATCCCCCGCCTGACAAAAAGGCCATCAAAGAGAAGCCCGATAGTTCCCATGGCCGCTGATCCTAGCGCCAAAGAAACAACAATGGATTTATTCATTTCCGCCCGCTGTTCTGGCGTTTGATCGTTTAAGCCGACTTTGGTTAAATTCCATAAAAGTCGCAATCTTTTAATTGGACCCAAATAATCGTACCAATATTCTGGCGCTTTTTCCCAGGTCAGTACATAAGAACCCAAGATCATTAAACCGATTCCAGCGCACCCTACTTTACTGGGATATTCTCCAAGAAGAAGCGCTAATCCGCTAATAAGACCAGGAGTCATTGCTTGGAGAGGTTGAGTTAGAGACACCTCGCCCTTATCCAGAGAAAGAGCCTTGATATTGAGAAATTGGATAATAGAATTAGCAGCGGTGCCGCAGAGGACTGCAAGCCAGTATTTTGGGAGTATCGGCGGCAAGGTAAGGCCCCACGCTAGAATATATACTAATCCAAATAGTAGGGTTGCGGACACAAAACTTAAGATAGCTACTTGGAGCGATGAAACCATTCCGCCCTTGATTTCAATGCCGAATGAACCAACGTGAATATTTCCTCCTTTTAGAATAAGTCGTTTGACTACTGCTTCAACCGCAATTAAGATTGCTCCTAAAGACATTGGCAGAATTACTGTCAGCCAGACGAGATTCATATCTTTTTCTCCTATTAAGATTTTAGAAAACTATAAAAAGTATATCAAAGTAATGAAATTTTGTCAAAACAAATTGTGAGATATTTAAGTTATATAAATTATGAAAATAACTAAAGTAGAAGCTCTGCATTGCGATGCCGGCTGGCGGCCATGGACTTTTGTAAAAATTTCCACTGATGAAGGTTTAGTTGGCTGGAGCGAATGCTCTGATTCTCATGGTTCGCCGCGCGGCCTTGAGGGAGTAATAAAAGATTTAAGTGCCTTACTAGTTGGGCAAGACCCGCGTTTAGTGGAAAAATTATATTGGCTGATGTATTCGCGGACTCGGCAGAGTCCGGGAAGCATTATCCAAAAAGCGATCGGCGGCATTGAAAACGCGCTTTTGGATATTAAGGCCAAAGCACTGGGCGTGCCGGTTTACGAACTTTTTGGCGGTCCGGTGCGCGATAAAATTCCTTTGTATTGGTCTCATTTTGCTACTTCCCGAGTTAGGGATGCGGCTGCCATCGGCAAGCCGCAAATGCAGTCGCTCAGCGAGTTAAAAGAGTTGATTAAAGAAGTAAGATCTTCTGGTTTTAAGGTTATCAAGCCAAAAGTAGCTTTTTTTGGCGACAAGCCGGAAATCTATATGGCGGGTTTTGCCAAAAGCGACGGCTGGCCGGAATTAAATATTGATAATTCTAAAATGAAAGCCATTGATGAGTGGGCTGGCGCTCTTCGCGATGCGGCTGGCGATGACATTGAAATTATCCTTGATCTTAATTTTAATTTTAAAACCGAGGGATATATTAAAATCGGCCGGATGTTGGAAAAATATAATCTGATGTGGTTGGAGCTGGATTCTTATGATCCGGAGGCGCTTCGGCTGATTCGGGACTCAGTAAAAATTCCAATTGCTTCTGGCGAGGATCTTTACGGCGCCAGGCAGTATCGCCCTTATCTGGAACGGCACGCCATGGATATTGTTATTTCTAATCCAACTTGGAATGGATTTCTCCGGACTAAAGAAATTGCGGCTATGGCAGAACTTCAGGAAATGAATTTCGCGCCGCATAACCATAATGGGCATTTGGCGACTTTTATCAGCGCCCAGCTTTGCGCGGTGATTCCTAATCTTCGCATTATGGAATTGGATGTGGAAGATGTGCCTTGGCGGGATGAAGTGGTTACTAATGTTCCAAAGATTGTTAATGGCCAGATGGAACTCCCGAAAGGGCCAGGCTGGGGAACCGAAGTAAATGAAAAAGCTTTGAAACAGCATCCATGGCCAAAATAATTCTCACTACCACTCCGTCGTTTTCTAATACCATTGCCCGTTCTCCGGATCTTGCGGAATTTTTAGATGAGCGTGGCTGGCGGGTTGTATTAGATGAGCGGCTTATTTCGCCGCTTTCTTTTAATGCCGGGGAGGTAGTAGCGATGGTGGCAGGAGCTTTGTTGCCGGTTGGCAGAAAAGAACTTTCCCAATTCCCGAATCTTAAAGTGGTAATGCCTTTTGGGGTTGGGCTGGAACATATTGATATTTCAGTGTTGGAAGAGCGGGGGATTCCATTAAAATTTTTTCCTGGTATTAATAAGCTTGCGGTCGCCGAATTGACGATCGGTTTTATTTTTACTTTGACTCGCAATATCGTGCCATTTGCTAACGATATGAGAGAGGGTAAATGGAAGCGCGCGATGGCAACTCAAGTTTCCGGGAAAACGCTTGGCATTGTTGGTTTAGGAAATATTGGGAAAGAAGTAGCGAAAATGGCGCGGCATTTAGGAATGCGGGTATTCGTAAATGACGTGGTATATGATGAAGAGTTTCTTAAGGGTATTGGCGCGGAAAAATCAGAACTGGAAATTTTGCTCCAAAAAAGTGATATAGTAACTTTTCACGTGCCGCTGACGGATATTACAAACCAAATGGTTAATGAGAAATCATTATCTTTATTAAAGCCCGGAGCTTTTTTAATCAATACTTCGCGCGGAGAAGTAATAGATGAAGAGGCATTGCTCGCGGCAGTTGAGTCGGGGAAGGTCGCGGGCATTGCTTTAGATGTATTTTCGGAAGAGCCGCCATTTAATAATGAAGTTCTTAAGCGCCTTATTTCGCATCCGAAAGTTATTGCCATGCCGCATATTGCTACTTTTACTCCGGAGACGCAATATGTAGTTGCCAAAAAAATTTGCGAGGAGTTGGTTAATTATGAATAATTTTTTAAATACTTTCAGGGATGGTAAAAAAATTATTGGCGAGGAATGGATGAAATGGGCTTTTGGCGAAGCAGTTTGTAAAACCGGAGCTAAATTGCTTCAGAAATCAGTTGGTCAGCTTAGTTCCACTTTTGGCCATATTTACGCTGCCACTTTAGTTATTGGCTTGTTTCAGGTTATTTATGCAGTCAGTCGGGGACTGTTTGATAAATCTTTAAGCAGTATTCTGGATGCCCCAAAACATATTCTTGGATCCATTTTTTACGGCGTTACTTTTTCGGTTGCCACCATTCTTACTTTTTTGGTTTTTGCCAATGGCGGCGATGTGGGGGTCAATACTTTAATTGTTACTTTATCTATAGTGCCGGGAGCCTTGATTGATTATTTATTTTTTGGCAATAGTTTAAATCTCCGGAAAATTTTAGGCATTACCGTAGCAATAATAGCGGGATATGTGGTTTTGGGCCTTCCATCTTTATCCGGGATTTCTAATTTGCCTCTATGGGTTAATTTGTCTTTTGCGGTGATGTTGATTTTGGCGGTTATTCAGGGCATTGCCAAATGGATTAAAGAATCTCATCCCTTAACCTTAAATTTTTGGGGAGGCCTCGCAACGGTTTTAGTTTCTTTACTGGGATTACGGTGGCTGGGGCAAACCGGTTTCTTATTTGATTTTTCCTTAGCGATGCAGAAATTTTGGCTGATTTCAGGAGGAGTCGGCTTATTTTTTATCGGCGCTTGGATTTTTAATCTTTTAAGTTATAAATATGGCGCTTTTATTGCTTTTAAAAATTTAATAACTAATAGCAGCTATCTTATTATGACTATGGTTTTGGGAGTTTTATTTTTTGGCGAACCGGCGACTTTATTCAAGCTAGGCGGAATCCTAGTTTATTTATTAGCTTTTGTGTTATTTGACGATAAATCTTGGGCAATGATAAGGTTTATTTTTCCTAAAAGAGCGATATTTTTTTCTAATCAAGAATTGGCAGAAAAATTAAAAAAAATTAAATTGCTGGCCTTGGATTTTGACGGCGTTTTAACCGATGGCTTTGTTTACATTGATCAGAATGGGAAAGAAACCGTGCGTTGCAGCCGGAAAGATGGCTTAGCAATTGAAATGCTGAAAAAGTTTAATATTAAACCCTATGTCATTTCTAAAACTGTTAATCCGGTGGTGGCTGCCCGCTGTAAAACCTGGAATATTGAATGTTCTCAGGGTGTCGGAGAGAGTGGCGGTAAGGCGGAAATTTTAAAGAGAATTACGGCAGAAAACGGATTTTCGCAAGAGGAAGTTGCTTATATGGGCGATGATTTAAATGATGAGGAGGCGTTTCGGGTGAGCGGGGTAGCCATTACAGTTGCGGACGGCCATTCTAAAATAAGGTCTAATGTCGATTATGTAACGAAAGCGCGGGGCGGCGAACATGCTGTCCGGGAAGTTGTGGAACTCGTTTTAATTGCTCAGGGGCATGATGTAAAATTTTGATTTGACCAGCCGGAGTTTATTTGATAGTATATTTTTAGTTCAGTGAACTTAATAGGAGGCAGCAAGGATGCCTGAAAAGCGGGTAGTGCTGGTTGGCGGGATGGCCGCGCCTTCTAAGGCATTTGGCATGGTAAAATTGCGGCTGGAAGCCGAGGGCTGGCAAGTGGATGCTTTTCTTGGCGGCGGCAAGCCGATTCCGGCAACTTTGGATGAAATGCTTGCGGCAGTGGAAAGAGCCAGTGTTATTTTGGTGGGTATGTCTGTTCCGGCAGAGCAATCTAAAGAAGAGTTGCTAGTTGCGCAAAGGGCAGTGGAACTTGGCAAACCGCTGGGTTTATATGCTGATACTTTTGGGGCCTGCAAGCGAACCCATTTTTCCCCTCTTCGGGACAAAGCTAATTTAGTTTTCGTTCTGAATGAAAATGAAAAGCATAACGCGGAAGGAGTATTTAAAAATTCCAAAGTGGTAGTTTCTGGCAATCATGAATGGGAAGACGCGTCATTTCCGAGATTTTCTCGAGAAGAGATGCGGGCGAAGCTTGGCATTGCTGATGATGAGAAGCTTCTTTTGTTGGCTGGTCATAAATCAGTTTCGATCACTGCTTTTCTTTTAATGAGCGTGGTGCATGCGGTTAATCAGCCACTTTTAAGAAATAGAAAATTGAAAGTGATTTTAGCGCCGCATCCTGGCGATGGTGTTTCGCCTAAAGTTTATGCCGAACCCGTGCTTTATACAGGTGTGCCGGTGATCATTGTTACTAAAGAAAAGACATATACAAGGAAAGAAGTGTCTGGTAAGGAACCAGAATTGGAAGAGCGCGATGGCGGTCTTTCCAGTTCTGACCTTCTGCCGGCTGCAGATCTTTTAGTGGAATCTGCTTCCACTTTTTGTCAGGCCGCAGCAATTCAAAGAATTCCGGTCGTAAGTGTTTTAAGTGAAGTTTCTAAGAGGCGGAATGTTCTTGTATTTGGCCAATGGGATTGGGAACCAGTACTTCAAGGAGTAGCAAAAGAAGTGTATAGCGATGTGAATAATCTTGATAGGGTAATATATGATTTATTAAATCCAGATGTGCTTTATTGTATTGGGCTCCGGCAAAAAAGACTTTATCCCGGTTTTAAAGAAAAAGGAGAATTTGCCAAAAGGATTGTTGATGCCATGAATGACATCCTGTTTATGAAGAAATAAAATTTGTTCAATATCCGCCAAGTCTGACTTGGCGGTTTTTATTTATTTTATATTTGTTTTCTGATATAATTATTTTAATAAAATTTTTATGAATAATCCTAATGAAATGAAATCGTCTTTTTCCAAGAGTTATATGGAAAAAGCTGAAAAGAAAATTCGCTTTACTCCGCTTTGGTTTAAGATAAAGTTGTCCCGTTATATTGGAAAATTCCGCCAATACCAAAGATTATTATCGCGTCGCCAGCCGCCGGTTCTTTCCGCCAAGCCGGAAATTACTTCTAATTTAGAAAAAGCCGCTGCTCATTACCGAACGCATGGCTGGGCTTATATCCAGAATATTTTATCAGAAGAATTCCTCAAAGAAGTTATTCAAAATTGGCCAAAGAAATTTTATTTTGATCCGCCCAATACACTGGCTAAAAGTTACGATGCCGGATTCCATTGGGGTTATGGCCGGCCGCTGGATTTTAAGCGCTTTGACCCGCATAATCAGAATCCAATAGTCACGAAATTTTTGAATTATTTGCGGTCGTTGGAGTTTTCCAAACGCGTCACTGATTTTGTCGGTATTAACAAAGAATTTGTCTGCTATTCTTTGACTATGAATCAGGCCTGTACGGGCACGCAGGTGGTTCCCCATAAAGATGGGATCCAGGATGATCCGCGGGCGCGGGCAGATATTAATATTGTATTTTTTGTAAATGGCGCTGGGGGGAAAAATTCCGGAAATTTATCCCTGTTTAAAGATCGTGAAGGGAACGAACCTATTGTTGAGCCGGATAATTTAAAAAATGCTTGCTTGATTTATGACACTATGGCGGATTTTTATCATGGGTTTAAGCCAGTGGCCAGAGGAAAATTCCGCTGGGCAATTATTTCTGAATTTACTGAAAAAAGTTTCGTGGAAAAATACTTAGAAAAAGCTTAATTTGATTAGTTTTTTTAGATAACTCATTGATAAGAGTAGGGGTTATATTAGTCATGGTAACTATTTTCCGGCAACTAATTGATTTTTTGCGTCTAATTCTCCGGGTTTTTAAGGGTTATAAGAAAAATATTGCCGCTATGGCAATTTTCGGTTTAATTGTCAGCGCTTTGGAGGGGGTAGGAATCAATTCCATTATCCCACTTTTTTCTTTTATAGATAATCAGCCGTCTGCTGCTTCTGATATCATTTCGCGCTCAATTCAAAAAATATTTTTTTACGCGCACATTCCTTACACAATTTTTTCTTTATCAGCTTTCATAGCAATTTTATTTATTGCAAAAGCGGCTGTTTATTTCAGCAATCAATATTTGGTGAGCCATACCACTGCTAATTATGAGAAAAATACCAGAATTGCCTTGCTCCGCGCCTTTCTTCAGAGTAATTGGCCTTATCTGGTGCGTCAGAAAATCGGAAATTTTGACCAGATTTTAATTACCGATTTAGGGCATGTTGCCGGCCTTCTTTCCCATATCAGTTTTTTTATTTTTATCCTTTTTAATTTTTTAGTTTACAGTTTTTTAGTTGCCAATATATCTTGGACAGTGGCTGGAATCGCCTTTTTATTCGGCACAACTTCTTTTTTATTTTTTAGGCCAATTTTTTTAAAGACCAGATTGGCGGTTGCTGATACGGCCAGGCAATCTAAGGAATTAGGCCATTATATAAATGAAAGCTTGATAGGCATGAAAACTATCAAATCCCTTTTCGCGGAACTGCCGGTTTTGAAAAATGGAATTGGCTATTTTGATGATTTGAGAAGATTAAAAATGAGGGCAGAAATATTAAAAAGCATCATTGATGCCTCGCTTCAGCCAATCGGGGTTTTATTTATCATCGGATCTTTTCTTTTTTTGCATAAAACTTCCTCAATTAATTTGGCTTCTTTTGCGGTCGTTGTCTATGCCATTAATAAAGTGTTTGTAAATATCCAAACCATCCAATCTGAAGCGCATCTTTTTAACATGCGTATTCCGTATCTTACTAGTGTTCTTCGTTATCAAGAAGAGACTCTTAAGCAAAGAGAGGCAGACAGAGGAAAACAATCTTTTATTTTTAAAGATCGGCTGGAATTTAAAAATATGGGTTTTTCTTATGATGGCGGCCAGCAGGTGTTTCAGGAACTTAATTTTAATATTTCTAACGGAGAGATGGTTGGTTTAATCGGCGCTTCGGGAGTCGGTAAAACCACTTTGGTAGATATTTTGCTTCGGCTTTTAAAACCGCAAAAAGGACAAATCTTTCTTGATAAGCAATTTATTGAAGATATCCGGCTTAGGGATTGGAGAAAAAAAGTCGGATATGTTTCCCAGGATATTTTTTTGGCAAACGACACTATTTTTAATAACATCCGTTTTTTTGATGAATTTATAAGCAAAGAACAAGTAATTCAGGCCGCTAAAATGTCCCATAGCTGGGATTTTATCCAGGATTTGCCGGAAAAATTTGATACTGTTGTTGGTGAACGGGGGCTGCGGCTTTCTGTTGGTCAGCGGCAGCGGATTGCCCTTGCTAGGGTCTTGGCGCGGAATCCGGAGATTCTAATTTTAGATGAAGCTACCAGCGCCTTAGATAACGAGTCAGAAGCGGCGATCCAAAGATCCATTGAAAGTTTAAGGGGCAAAGTAACGGTGATTGCCATTGCCCATCGTTTATCCACTATTTTGGATTTTGATAAAGTAATGGTTTTGAATGATGGCAAAATTGTTGAACAAGGAGCGCCAAGAGAATTGTTAAAAGACACCAATTCTCAATTTTATAAAATTTATACCTTAAAACAATGAGATTGTTTTTAGTTTGGACCGAAAAGGGGGCGGCCATGGGGCACCTTATATCGGAATTGCAAAAAAACGGACACGAGATCGTTTATTGGCTTGGTTATGATGGCGCTGATGAATTTAAGTCGCCCAAAACCATTTTCCATTCTTATCGGGATGCTATAGAGGTTAAGCCGGCGTCGGGCGTTGATGTTTCCACGTTTTTACCGCCGGAAAAAGATTTGCTTGAAAAACTCTATGAAGCGGAATCTTTAACTCTAACTATGCTGAACCTTTTCTTTTTTAAAGATAGCGTCAGCGAGCGCAAGCATCGTTATTATAAGATGGTTTGGTATTGGCTTGGAGTATTAAAAAAATATCAGCCAGATGCGTTAGTGCTTTCCTATATTCCCCATTATTCCTATGATTTTGTTTTGTATTCTCTTGCCAAGCTTTTGGGTATTAAAGTCCTTACTTTTGTGGATACCAGAATCCCAGGCCGATTACTGCCATTAAAAGATTTTTGGCAGGGGAGCGAACGGTTGAAAAGAGAATTGAGCAAGAACAGCAAAAAAAATTTCAGTTCCGGAGATTTGGCCGAAGACATCCGAAAATATTATTTGAAGATTACTGATAAAAATTTTAATGAGATGCCAGACAACCTTAAATTTTTAAAGAGCAAGCATTCGCTTTGGCATCGCCTGGTTTCTCAAGAAGTTTCCGACAGCATTAAAAATGGCACGATTTTCAGGAAAGCGACCGGTTATTTGTGGCGGATGTGGCGGAACGGCGAATATGGGCGTTTAGCCAAAAAATTAATTCTTCAGATTTCTTATTTGATCAGGGATAATGCCAAAAAAGAATACCGGCGCTGCGAGCAGCCTCCAAACTGGTCTAAAAAATTTATTTATGTTCCATTGCAGGTTCAGCCGGAATGTTCCACTAGCCCCCAGGGCGGCATTTTTGCTGACCAGATTTTAATGCTGGAAACGCTTTCTGCGGCTTTGCCTAAAGATTGGGTTATTTACGTGAAGGAGCATCCGATCCAGTGGCTCCGTTTCGGTTTAGAATTTTCCGGATATAAATACCGCGGTTATTACGAGCAAATTTCCAAAATTAAAAATGTTAAGATTGTTCCGATAGAAACCAGTTCTTACAAGTTAAATCACGAATCGCAGGCAGTGGTTACGATTACTGGAGCTGCCGGCTGGGAAGCGACATTATGGGATAAGCCGGCGATGATTTTCGGTTATCCCTGGTATTGGGATTGTCCGGAAATTTTTCATGTTTCCGATACAGATTCTTGCCGGCAAGTATTTGAAAAAATATCCGCCGGCTTTAAGCCGGATCAGCAGAAGGTGATTAATTACCTCAAGGCTTTAGAACAGTCTTCCATCCACGGATATAATGCGGATTCTGCTGGTTTTGGTTCGGGATTGTCCAGAGATGAAAGTATGGAAAATATTGCTGATTTTATCGTTGCCGAATTAAAAAATTTATAATTTATTTAAATTCATGCGCTTAATTTTCTTAGGTTGGTCAGGCAAGGATTTGGGAATGCTGGAAGTACCCGAAAAGTTAAAAGAGCAAGGTCATGAAATTGTTTATTGGACTGGGTTGAGTTCCGAACTTGAGGTCGTTAGGCCTAAATTCCCTAATACTATTTTTCAGAGCCACTTAGATGCCAGCTTTGCTATTCCGCCCAAAGAACTCGCTGACAATGATTTTTTGCCGCCGGGACAGGATTTACTGAATAAATTATCGGAAACCGAATCGTTGGTCTTAACTATGATGAATAAAAGATTTGAACATTTATCCGTTAGTGAAAGAAAAAATTTTTATTATCATCTAATTCAATATTGGAATGGCGTATTAGAAAAATTCCAACCAGATGCGCTAGTTTTTCCGGTTGACCCTCATACTGTCTATGATTTTGTGGCTTACGGCCTGGCCAAACTTGCTGGCATTAAAACTATCAATTTCATGCTGACCAGAATCAGCGATCGGATTTTACTTATGTCCGATTTTAAAACTGGCAATCCGGATTTAAGGCGGGCGATGGAAAATAATCAGAAGAAAAATTTTTCTATCACTGATTTATCTAAAGATTTGCAGGATTATTATAATAATCAAATAAAGCATAAAACCAAGCTCTTTCTTGCGGATATCAAGTATCAGAAAAAACAATATACATTTTTAAATGTGTTTAAAATAAAACTACTCGCTTTTCTCGGGATGATTCGGCGGAGAACTTGGCTTAGAGATATTTCGGCTTTTTTTAAAAATAGAATCGGGGACACTCCACAGAAGGAATATTCGCGGCATCAAATTGATCCGGATTGGTCTAAAAAATATATTTATGTCGCGTTGAATTACCAGCCGGAAGCCACCTCCAGTCCTTTAGGGGGAATATTCGTTGACCAACTTTTGATGCTGGAGGTTTTAGCGGCTAGTTTGCCGAATGATTGGCATCTTTATGTTAAAGAACATCCTCTTCAATGGCAGATTCGTGGCCACAGCTATTCCCACTACCGTTATCCGGGTTATTACACCGAGATTAGTAAATTGAAAAACACCTATTTAGTGCCCTTAAGCGCCAATACCTATGATTTAATTGATAATGCGCAGGCGGTTGCCTGTGTTAATGGCACAGCCGGTTGGGAGGCAATTTTAAGGTCAAAGCCGTCTTTAGTTTTTGGTTATTCTTGGTATCGGAATTGCCCGGGGGTTTTTGAGATTGACGGAGCGGCGTCCTGTAAAAAAGCAATGGAAAAGATAAAAAGCGGCATTCTTAAAAATAGCCATCAGGATATTATTAATTATCTTGCGGCTTTTGAAAAAGTCAGTATTCGCGCTTATACCGATGAGTATTTGCGAGAGGCGGTTAAGATAAGCATTTCGGAAAGCGTTCAAAATTACGTTGAGGCAATTTCCGCCGTGCTTTGGGCGCAATCTAATCGAAAGGAATAATTTCTACCCGGTAGATATCTTTTATGTCTTTCAGCATTTCGGGTTCATTGCGGAGAACCTCTGATTTTTTTATTTTAAGCCAGTTTTTAACTGTGGTAATTTCCCGTTTAGCTCTGGAAACAATTTCAACCTTAACAACTTTTTTCGCCGGATTAAAGCCCGGAGAAAAAAATTTTATATTATCCGGATTAGAATAATAGTTTTTAACCGGATCGTGTTCTTCCCTGGCAGCGAATTTAAACTTCTCTTTTGGGAAAGCGCTTTGGATATACCCAAAATATTCTTCCCCGCGCACATTTCGGTTTTGCCAATTGGCCCCCATTTTATCGTAGAAAATTAAGGAAGTGGCGTTTATAATTGTTTCGTTTTTAGTTTCTTTTAAACTTTCTATGATGGCTTTTTGTTTATACCAATCCATATCTTGGGTGTAATAATTGAAAATGGTAAAGGTAGAGAATGAGGATAAAAGTATTACTTGAACCATGGTTTGCCAGCGATCCTTTATAACGGCGATGACTGCGCCTAAAATTATTAAGGAAGACCCAAGCGGCAAAAGAAGGGCGTGTCGCATGGCAAATCCATGGCCAAAAATATGAGGTATCTTGTCTACCAAAAAATAAGGAATTACTCCCAAAATAAATAAAAATAAACCAGCGGTCAGATATTGTTTGGGCTGGAAATCCGCCCCCTCTTTTTCATTAGAAAGAATATTTTTGGTTAGAAAATAAAATAAACCGACGATAATTATCAGAATCCCCGAAAATATTTTTCTTGGGAGAATGCCCAGTGGCGCCAGAATTGGCCAAAAAAATCCATAAACTATATTTTGCCAGATATTTTGGATATAGGTTAATAAGTTATTTGGAAGAATGATTTGGTTATAACCCTCATAACCGTCAGTGGGTTGGCCAATCGTTACTTTTAATAGGCCGAAGATTAACGGCAGGATTATAAAGAAAAAATGTTTTTTGCTGAAATCATATAGTAAAGATAGGAATGGCCGCCCAAGATTTTCCTGCCGATATAATAACAAAAGCATTCCTAAAAATCCCAAATAAAAAACTAAAAAGGAATTTGTTTCGAAAGAGAGAAAAAATAAAATCCAAGCCAAAAGATAGCCGGAGTATTTAATAAATTTTCCAGCGGATTTTTGAGCGGTAAAATATAAAAATATTGCTAAAAAGAAAATTGCATTGCTAATTGAATAGCGCAAAACTATTTGTATAATTTTGACTAAATAAATTGGTATTAACATAAAGCAGGCGGATATAAAAAATGCCCGATTTTGGCGCAATGCCAATTTTTGGCGGAGGATTCCGTACAAGAAAAGTCCGGCTAATAGCCAGCTTATAAAAGAAAGGAATTTCATAAAGAAAATCGGATTATTAGTTAGCCACGCCATTTTATATAGAAAATAGATAGAAAAAAGTTTTCCTTGGCTTAGCAAGTACCATAGGAGCGCATAATTTTTTTCTTCGAGGAGCGGTATTATAGCCCAATCATCCCAATAAATTCCTCGGCTAAGGAGAAGAAGAAAATTTCCTATTGTAT
>MHJG01000022.1:0-10065 GCA_001818695.1 Candidatus Harrisonbacteria bacterium RIFCSPHIGHO2_02_FULL_42_16
AAATTAAGAAATTGAAGTTTTATAATGCCTTAATGATAACGTCGTAAAAATCGGAGTGCTTTAAGGGTGAGGGACTAAAAAATTATTACAAAATATGAAATTTTTAAAAGAAACAACTTTAACCAAAGGTCTTCAATTAATGTCAGGACATCGCAGCCATACTGCGGTCCTTTAAGGGTGAGGGATGAAGGCATCCACTAAAAGAGCTTTAAGTTTATTGCTGGCGGCGGCGCTGGTGGTGGCGTCTTTGTTTGTTTACGCCACGCTTATAAGAGGCGAATATGAAAATGTGGCGAGGTTGCGGGGAGAATACGCTTCTAAGTCGGCGTTTTTAGAAGAACAAGGCGCGATTATTACTCAGGCGCAGGATTTGATTGCCAGATATAAAGGGGCGGAAAGATTGGGCGGCCAGTTGTCTTTGGCTTTGCCAAAAAATGAATCGGTTTCTTCAATTATGGCGCAAGTAAATTTTCTCGCCCGAACGAATGCCCTAAGTATTCAATCCGTTAATATCAGCTATTTGCCCATTAAGCCGTCTTTAGTGAAGTTGTCTTCCGCTAAAGGATTGGGGACTTTGCGCTTAGACCTCAAGCTTTTCGGCTCTTACGCTTCATTAAAAAGATTTTTAAATAATTTGGAGACCAATGTCAGGATTTCGGATGTTCAGAGTTTAAAAATTGAGCCCGCCGGACAGCCCAACCAGGATTTATACGTTTATTCATTAACGGCAGACGTTTATTACCAACCATAATATGGCGATAATTTTAGAAGAAAAACAGCAATTTAATTGGAGGGCCTTTGCGGCAGTCATTGCGATAGTTTTATTTCTTGGCGCCGGCGCGTATTATTTATTTTTCGCGCCGGTTCCGGGCATAGAGACCATTGCTCCGTCCCAGCTTAAATCCACCAAAGAGCTTTCCGGAATTGATTTTCAATCGGATTTAAACAGGGTAACGAGCGAATTGCCGCCCGGAGGAAAGTTCAGGAATTATATCGGCCAGCCGTCCGTCGGAATAACGGGAAGGACCAATCCGTTTTTGAAGTATTAATCCCTCACCCTTAAAGCACCGCAACGGCTAATCAATTTTTTCTAAAATAATTGGTTAGGATGCAAATTAAGAAATTGAAGTTTTATAATGCCTTAATGATAACGTCGTAAAAATCGGAGTGCTTTAAGGGTGAGGGACTAAAAAATTATTACAAAATATGAAATTTTTAAAAGAAACAACTTTAACCAAAGGTCTTCAATTAATGTCAGGACATCGCAGCCATACTGCGGTCCTTTAAGGGTGAGGGATGAAGGCATCCACTAAAAGAGCTTTAAGTTTATTGCTGGCGGCGGCGCTGGTGGTGGCGTCTTTGTTTGTTTACGCCACGCTTATAAGAGGCGAATATGAAAATGTGGCGAGGTTGCGGGGAGAATACGCTTCTAAGTCGGCGTTTTTAGAAGAACAAGGCGCGATTATTACTCAGGCGCAGGATTTGATTGCCAGATATAAAGGGGCGGAAAGATTGGGCGGCCAGTTGTCTTTGGCTTTGCCAAAAAATGAATCGGTTTCTTCAATTATGGCGCAAGTAAATTTTCTCGCCCGAACGAATGCCCTAAGTATTCAATCCGTTAATATCAGCTATTTGCCCATTAAGCCGTCTTTAGTGAAGTTGTCTTCCGCTAAAGGATTGGGGACTTTGCGCTTAGACCTCAAGCTTTTCGGCTCTTACGCTTCATTAAAAAGATTTTTAAATAATTTGGAGACCAATGTCAGGATTTCGGATGTTCAGAGTTTAAAAATTGAGCCCGCCGGACAGCCCAACCAGGATTTATACGTTTATTCATTAACGGCAGACGTTTATTACCAACCATAATATGGCGATAATTTTAGAAGAAAAACAGCAATTTAATTGGAGGGCCTTTGCGGCAGTCATTGCGATAGTTTTATTTCTTGGCGCCGGCGCGTATTATTTATTTTTCGCGCCGGTTCCGGGCATAGAGACCATTGCTCCGTCCCAGCTTAAATCCACCAAAGAGCTTTCCGGAATTGATTTTCAATCGGATTTAAACAGGGTAACGAGCGAATTGCCGCCCGGAGGAAAGTTCAGGAATTATATCGGCCAGCCGTCCGTCGGAATAACGGGAAGGACCAATCCGTTTTTGAAGTATTAATCCCTCACCCTTAAAGCACCGCAACGGCTAATCAATTTTTTCTAAAATAATTGGTTAGGATGCAAATTAAGAAATTGAAGTTTTATAATGCCTTAATGATAACGTCGTAAAAATTGGAGTGCTTTAAGGGTGAGGGACTGAAAAATTACTATATAAAAAATATGAAATTTTTAAAAGAAACAATTTTAACCAAAGGTCTTCAATTAATATCAGGGCATCGCAGCCGCGCTGCGGTTCTTTAAGGGTGAGGGATGGATGAAAAACAACTTTTAGAAAATTTAGTAAAAGGGGGATTGCTTTCCGAAGAGACCTCCCAAAAACTTCAAAAAGAAGCCGCCTTAATGGGCCGGCGGGTTGAGGATTTAATTTATGAGCGGCACGCGGCTCCAGAAGAGGGCGTCGCCCAGATTAAAAGTTCGCTTATAAAAATTCCTTACAGGAAAATCAATTTAGAATCAATCAATAAAGATATTTTGGCGAACATTTCCATTGATACCGCGCGCACTTATAAAGTTATACCGATAGAAAAAACCAAAGATACGTTGATTGTCGGAATGGTTTACCCCGATGATTCGCAGGCGCAGGAAGCGCTCCGTTTTGTCGCTAAACAGCAAAAAATTAATTTGGGCGTTTATTTAATCACGCCCGGGGATTTTGATTTGGTATTCAGAAGATATTCGCCGTATAAGGACGAGGTGGAAGCGGCAGTCCGTTCTTTACGATTGACTCCAGGCAGGGGCGTCAGCCACGGCCAAAAACTGATTCAATTGGAAGCCGGAGTGGCGGTGGCGGAAGAGGCGCCCATTATCAAGTTAGTCGCTTCCACCTTAAAAGAGGCAGTTAATCTTATGGCGTCGGACATTCATATTGAGCCCCAGCGCTCCAGTTTGCGCATCCGTTTTAGAATTAATGGAAATTTGCAGGAGATGAGCCAGATGCCGCTGGAGCTTCATCAACCGATTATTTCCCGCATTAAAGTGATGGCGAATTTGAAATTGGATGAAAACCGGGTGCCGCAAGACGGCCGTTTCCGGAGCATTGTTTTCGGCCGGGACATTGATTTCCGCATTGCCACTTTTCCCACCCCTGTCGGTGAAAAAGTTGCTATCCGGGTTTTAGACCCAACGGTCGGCCTTAAGGATTTAGACGCTCTCGGATTGCGGGGCAAGAACGCGGAGCTGGTTAAAGAGGCCATTGAAAAGCCCTATGGACTTATTTTGATTTCCGGCCCAACCGGTTCCGGAAAAACCACCACTCTTTACGCTCTTTTGCAGATGCTCAATAAAGAATCAACGAATGTCGTAAGTTTGGAAGATCCGGTGGAATATTTTATTGACGGCATCAACCAATCACAGGTGCGTCCGGAAATCGGCTATGATTTCGCTTCCGGTTTGCGCCAGATTCTCCGGCAGGACCCGGATACCATTATGGTGGGAGAAATTCGGGATATGGAAACCGCCCAGCTTACCATTCACGCGGCGCTGACCGGCCATATTGTATTTTCCACCATTCATACCAATAATGCCGTTGGCGTGATACCGAGGTTGATTGATATGAAAGTAGACAGTTTTTTGATTCCTTCCGCGGTGAATTTAATGATGTCCCAGCGGTTGATTTCTTTGCTTTGCCAGAAATGCAAAAAGAAAGAACCGGTTCCCGCTAAAGTCGCGGAGATAATCCGGAAAGAGCTGGAAAAACTTCCTGCGCCGGAAAAAGCGAAAATTAAAGAAAAGGAGAATTATATTTACCATTCCACCGGATGCCAGGAATGCAACAATCGTGGCGTGGCGGGGCGGATGGCGATTTTTGAATTATTAAAAATGACTCCCGAGCTTAAGGCGATTATTAACGAAGGCCTGACCGAAGCCAGAGTGGAGGAAGAAGCCCGCCGGCAGGGAATGGTTACTTTGCGGCAGGATGGAATTTTTAAAGCGCTGGACGGTTTGATTGCCATTGAGGAAGTGTTAAGAGAAACAACAGAATGAAATTTCGTTATAACGCCAGAACTAAACAAGGGGAATTGCAGACCGGATTTATAGAAGGCGCTAACCGCGAGATGGCTTTTAATACTCTGGCCGGCCACGAATTGTATGTGCTTAATTTGGATATTGCCGAGGTTCCTAAATGGACTGAACGGCTTAAGGATTTGCTTAACCGGGTAAAGTCCGTGGACTTGATGGTTTTTACCCGCCAATTCGCCACTCTTTTGGAAGCTAAAATTTCTCTTGGCGACGCTTTGAAAAATCTTTACAAGCAAACCCGGAATCCGATTTTAAAAGAAGTGATTTCCGAATTGTCTTCCGATATTGATTCCGGCTTGTCGCTTTCGCAGGCGATGGAGCGGCACCCGAATGTCTTTTCCAATTTTTACGCGAGCATGGTTCGTTCCGCCGAAGTAACAGGACGATTAGAGGAGTCCATCGGATTTATGGCGGAATATCTGGAAAAAGAAGTCGGCATTTTGTCCCGCGTGCGGAATGCTTTGATTTATCCGGTTGTTGTCATAGCGCTTTTTGGAATCGTAGTGGGAATAATGGTGGGAGTGGTGTTTCCCCAATTGGAACCGATTTTTCTTGAATCCAACGCGGAAATTCCGGTTATCACTAAAATTTTACTGAGCGGCAGCCATTTTATCGTTGATTGGTGGCTGGCTTTGCTCATTATTTTGGTGGTATTTTTAATGGTAGTTATAGATTATTTCCGGACGCCGGAAGGACAAATTGTTTTTGATGATTTGCGTCTCAAACTGCCGGTGGCCGGCGGACTTTATAAAAAATTATATGTGGCGCGGTTTTCCGAATCATTGGGGGTCTTGATTAAGGGCGGCATTCCAATCGCGCAGGCGCTGGAAATATCCGGACGGGCTATCGGAAGCGTTCCTTACCGGGACGCGCTCCGGGAAGTGGCGGATGCGGTGCGGGGCGGCCAGCTGATGTCGCAGGCGCTGGCGGAAAAAGAGAATTATTTTCCCTTGTTGGTGAGCCAGATGGTGGCGGTGGGCGAATCCACCGGCCGGATAGAGGATTTACTGTTTCGGGTATCTTCATTTTATACGAGAGAGGTGGACGACGCTGTTTCCAGCATGGTGGAGCTGATTCAGCCGGCATTGATGGTGGTTATCGGAGTTTTAGTGGCTTTGCTTTTTGCGGCGGTGCTTCTGCCGATTTTTAATCTGGCGCAAAGTTTCTAATAAAGTTATTCACACCAATAAAGCGATTGTTGTATAATTATGATATACTAATCAGACGTTATAAATTAACTAAATTTATGAAAATCTTTGTAGATTCGGATAAAAAGTTTGTAGGTTTGAATCGGTCAAAAGGTTTTACCCTCATAGAACTTTTGGTGGTTATTTCCATTATTGGAATTTTGGCGTCTATTTTTATAGTGGGACTGGGAGGCGTTCGTGAAAAAGCCAGAGATACCAAACGGATAGCTGACTTGCGCCAGGTTCAGAATGCTTTGGAGCTTTATTATTCTAAAGAGGAAGAATATCCAAAATTGGATACTTGGTCTGGTTTGCAAACCACATTGATAGGCGCGAGTATAGGGATTACTAAACTTCCTAATGATGCCGATACCAGCTATGATTATGGCTCTACTGACGGAACAAGTTATGTTTTAAAAGCAAAATTAGAGGTTACGGGCAATCCGGCTTTAAATGATGATGTAGATAATGTTGCAGGTGCTACTGTTCAGGGAGTTGATTGTGCTGACCCCAACTACTGTCTTCAGTTTTAAATAACTTAATAATTCGCAGATGTTCGTAATTTTCTTTTTTCTTTTTATTCTCGGCTTGATTGTCGGAAGTTTTTTGAATGTCGTATCTCTTCGGTACTCCCCGGAAAAAGGGCTGTTTAATTTCCATAATTTATCCGGCCGGTCGCGCTGTCTTCATTGCGGAAAAACTTTGCGCTGGCATGAACTGATTCCGGTTTTCAGTTTTTTAATCCAAAAAGGCCAATGCCGTTCCTGCGGCGCAAAACTTAACTGGCAGTATCCGCTCGTGGAACTCGCGTCGGGCTTTGTTTTTTTACTGCCATTTTATTTATTCGGCCATTTCACTTTTCATTTTTCACTTTTCACTTCAGTTGTCTGGATTTCCGTTTTTTTAATTTTTTTATTGATTTGGACTATTGATTATCGTTTGTATCTTATACCGGACGGATTAAATATCGGTTTGGGAATTATCGGCATTTTTTGGATTTTATTTTCCGGCGTTTACGGGTCGGATTCGGCGTTTTTGCCGCCGGGACTCAGCCGGTTCGGGGAATTTCAGGGTTCGTTTTTCGGCAGTTACGCCGGATTATTCGGATTGCGCCAAAATATCTGGATTAATCATTTTGCCGCCGCCCTGATTGGGATTTCAATAGTCGGCTTGGTTATTCTTTTAACCAAAGGCAAGGGAATGGGAATGGGGGATTTGAAATTGCTGGCGGCGCTCGGATTGTTATACGGCTGGCCGGATGTTTTATTTATTTTTATTATCGGAACAACTGTCGGCGCCTCGGCAAGCGTGGCGTTGATGCTTGGGAGCGCGCGCCGGTGGGGGATGAAAAGCCAAATTCCTTTTGGCCCGTTTTTAACGCTGGCCGCGGTTTTGGCGTTCTTTTTCGGCGAACAGATTTTAAGAGGATATTTTAATTTCTTCGGAATTTAATCAGCACTTATATTTATAGATGAATTCCGTTAGCTCTTCCGCGCAGTTTGCGGACGGCAGGAATGTATTCAGGGAATCTTTGGCTGTGAAAAAATAGAGCGGTTTTAGGAACGGTTTTAGGAACTCTATTTTTTCTTTTGCGTCAGCAGTATTCCAAAATTCGTCCCATTCTTTTTCTGAATAGAAATTGTTTATAAGGCCGGGCGCGAATATTTTCTGCCGGCTCCAGCCGTAAACCCACGGAGCCAGCGTGGTATCGGTGAGAATATTGGCATCCGGTGGCACGGCGTTGGAAATTAATTCCAAATTTTTAATTACGGTATCCGAGACCAGTGGTTGAAGTTTAGTAATTTGTTCATAAGTAAAAATGCCGGTGGCGGCAAGCATCCAGATTATAAATAAAACTTTCCAAATTTTAAGCGGCGCGGCGAGAAGAAATTTTATACCCAAAGCCGCGAAAATAATAATTGCTAAATCTAAAAACGGGAAAATTCTTTGATAAAACGGCAGTTGGAAAATTGGGAAAGCGGCCGCCACCAGCGCGAACGGCAGGAGAATACTTTGTTTGGCTTGCGGTGAGCTTGTCGAATCCGTTTTTGGCCAGAAATTGTATAAGCCGATGGCGGCAAGCGGAAATAAAAACGCGCTTAGCCGCAGATATTCCGCGCCGCCGATAAACAACGCTTTGGCGTTTAAAAAATAATTCGCGGAGATTGGCCATTGTGTCCAGAGAAAACCGGCTAAGCTGAAAAATAAAAGAGTAAATAATACCCTTACAAACTGGAGTTTGTAAGGGTATTTGGTTAAGAAAAATTTTGAGATTAAAAAGGCGGTTAGTGTTAGGGCGAAGATGATGGAGGTGGTGGTGTGGGTAACCATTAAAGCCAGCGCCGGCAGAAGCGCGTAATAACTTTTTCGGCCTGTGCTGAGCCGTGTCGAAGCATCCATCAGCAAAAAAATAAGAAAAAGAAGGGCGACTCCGAGCATATTTTTCCAAAGAAAATACCAATAAGCGGTATATTGAACCGGTGAAATCGCGAATAAAAATAGAGCAATAGCGCCAGCCGTCACGCCAAATAAATGCCGTGTAAAGAAAAACAGGGCTACGCCGGCAAGCAGAGTTGCCAAAAGATAACCGCCGTAAAGGACATAGTCCGGCGGCAAGGGCAGGAATTTTAAGATATCAATAAAAATCCGCGTTCCGAGCGAGGATGTGCCTAATATTTCGGTTGGGGCATTCGGAAAAGAAACCGTTGGGTTGATAATATAGCGCCGATAAAATCCGGTGTCGTAGCCGAGCGGATGTTCGCCGAAAAAATAGAACGGCAGAATCCGTATCATTAACGCGAATATCAAAATAGCAATTAACAGAAAACCTTGTTTTCTTTGGTTAGTCATGATATTATTATACCAATATGACTGTCATAACTATTCCAAAGAAATTAGCTCAAAAAGGCGATTTAGTTTTGATTCCCCGCGGGGAGTACGAGGAATTTTTACGTTTAAAAAAACAAAAATCTTTTTTTAAGTTAGATAAGGATTTACAGGAATCATTAAGACAAGTAGCGCGGGGAGAAACATTTGGGGCATTTAGTTCTGTCAAAGAACTTAAGAAATCGCTTGAAGGATGAAACTAAAACTTACATTTAGGTTTAGGGATAAATTTAAAGAGCTGCCAAGAAAAATACAAGTTAAGTTTTATAAACAATCAATTTTTCTTTTGCGTGATTTGCGCTACCCCTCTTTAAGAGCAAAGAAATACAATGAGGAATTAGGAATCTGGCAGGCGCGGGTAGACGATAAGTTTAGATTTTATTTTCTGATTAAAGATGACTGCTATATTTTGCTTGATATTAAAGCTCATCCGAAATAGATTGGTAAATAAAGCCATTTGCGTTTTTGTCGGGGGGGGTATTATAAGAGTATAAAAAAGTTTATTCACAGGGGGCCTTGCCCCCCCCTCGCCTGTGTTACGATAAAAACACCTATAAATTTTGTTAAAACAAGAACAGAAATGGATTATAATGGATACTAAAAAAGTGAAAGTAATATATAAAAATAGAAAATATCGATTAGTTGACATTTAAGGTATTTTAGTTTAAGTTTAGAATATGACTAAAACGGCAATAAAAGAAAAAGTTTTAAATATGGAAGCGGAATTGGAGGTAATTAAAAAAGCCATAGAAGTAGGGCCGGATTTTTTAGTTGATGAAAAAATTTGGAAAGTTATTAAGCCAACCCTTAAGAAAGCCGGTAAAAAGTTGTATGCAGAGCAATACAGCAAAAAATAAAGTTTTCTTAGATAGCAGCATGTTAATAGCCGCCGTTCTTTCTTCGAGCGGCGGCTCTTTTTATATTCTTAGTCAGTGGCGGGATAAATTTGAATTTCAAATCAATCAATTTGTTTTTGACGAGGTTAATGAAGTTTTATCCAGGAAATTTTATAATAATAAGGAATTTAAAAGCAGATTTATGATTTTATTAGGATTATCTAAAATTATTATTTTAAATAATTCCGTCAAACAAAAAGTGCGCGGTTTGTTGGAGCTAATATCCAAAGAAGATGCGCCGATATTAGCTTCGGCAATAGAACACAGCTCCTTTCTTATCACTTTAGATAATGATTTCTTCACTCAAAAGGTTTTACAATTTGCGCAACTCCATAAATTAACCATTCTTAAACCAAAAGATTTTATATTACAAAATCGTTAGGTTAAAGTAAATAAGATTTGCGTTTTTGTCGGGGGGGGGTATTATAAGAGTATAAAAACTAAAAGCGTTTCTTTATTTAGTGAATCGTGTTAGTATTACAATATAAATATGCGCAAGGATATTTTAAGAAAAAAAATCTATGAATATACGGTTATTTTTGAGCCACTTGAAGAAGGCGGTTATAATGTCATAGTTCCTTCTATTCCGGAGATTTGCACTTTTGGAGAAAATTTAAGCGAAGCCAGAGAAATGGCAAAAGACGCCATCCGTTGTTTTATTGAGAGTGTGTTGAAAGAAAGAGGGATTGCGCCCAAGAATTTTGCATAAACGAAAAGCAGATTTAAGAATTACAATTCCGATTCATAATAAAGATTTGCCGAGATTTCTTTTGGCAAGGATTTTAAAACAAGCCGATTTAACACCTGAACAATTTTATAAGCTATTAACATAGCCATTTGCGTTTTTGTCGGGGGGGGTATTATAAGAGTATAAAAAAGTTTATTCACAGGGGGCCTTGCCCCCCCCTCGCCTG
>MHJG01000022.1:10117-29080 GCA_001818695.1 Candidatus Harrisonbacteria bacterium RIFCSPHIGHO2_02_FULL_42_16
GCCCCCCCCTCGCCTGTGTTACGATAAAAACACCTATAAATTTTGCTAAAAATTGAATATGTTAAAGCAAAATAACAAATTAAAAAGGATTTTTGGCTTCGCTTCGCTCGGCGTTATGGTAGTCGGCTCTGTTTTGGGCGCGGCTTTTATTTCTTTGGCGGTGAAAGATTCATTTAGCGGCGAAATAAGCAGAAATTTGCTTGCGCAAGTTTCTTCCGATAGTCAGTTACAAGTACAGGTATGTGCCGATGATTGGGTTACTAATAAAATAGACCTTCCCACTCCTGGCGTCAGTAAGGAAGAATGCGCTTCTTATGCCGCCGTACAATCGCATTCCACCACTACCCGGTATATTCCCTACACAACAAGTCCGCATTGCACATTAACTGAGCAACTATTGAAATCTGTTTGTCGGACTCAACCAGCGCAACAAAACTATCAAGGTTCTATTGAAGTTCTTTATCCGAATGGCGGAGAGATATTAGAAGTTGGCAAAACTTATGATATTAAATGGAGAGGAGACAAGCCTAATGCGATAATGAGGATTCTTCTTGATACCAAAGAAACTTTATCTTATCCAACATCCAAACCAATTCTTGTTATTGCGACAAGAATATCTAATAGCGGCTCAGTAAAATGGACAATTCCAGACATCAAGCCAGGAAATTACTACATTAGTATGTTTTGTATGTTGGGCGATTGTGTAGATGGGAGATGGGATAATAGTAATGCCACATTTACCATTGTTGCGCCATCAACAATTAATAAGAAGACTTTTCCGTCCGGATTTAGCGTTCCTGCCACCGTACTTTCTCCGCCCCCTCTTTCCGGATTTAGCGTTCCTGCCACCGTACTTTCTCCGCCCCCTCTTTCCGGATTTAGCGTTCCTGCCACCGTACTTTCTCCGCCTTCTCTTACTGAACAGGTAAGTCAAGGAAATAAGGTTGAAGAACTTCAAGTTGAAATTCAAGTACTTCTTAATCAAATTGGATCTTTGCGGAATCAACTTTCACAACAAAAAATTCAGAGCTTGATTGAACAGATTCGGGAATTGCAGGAACAATTAAAGTTATCAGTTCCGTTATTTTGCACCGAAAAATGGGTTACGGTTCTAACAGACCTTTCTACGCCCGGCGTCAGCTCGGGAGAGTGCGCTTCTTTCGCTTCCCAACTATCGCGTTCCACAACTACTCGATACATTCCCTATACTACAAGCCCTCATTGCAGATTAAGCGAACAGCAGCTAAAGAGAACATGTACAGTTATTCCGTCAATTGCGGTTATTTATCCTAACGGAAGCGGAAGTTTGTGGAAAGCAGGGCAAATTCAGCAAATAAGTTGGCAATATTCAGGTGATGTTAAATCAGTTTTATTATATCTTGATTTTGTTAATAAAAATGGCATTCAAACCACTCATCATATAAGGAAGGCTATTCCCGGAAAGGAAGCCGTTAGCGCCAGTAATGAAAATGGCGGCAATGCTGGATTAGGTACTTATAATTGGGAGATTCCTTCTTCTTTAATTGAATTTGCGGATAATTCAACTCAATTTAGGGTCAGAATTGAAGTTGATGGTTTAGTTAGTGGCGTAAGGGTGAATGGCGACAGTAGCAATGACTATTTTAATATTATTTTTTATGAGCCATCCATCACCGTCCTTTCTCCGAATGGCGGGGAAGTGTGGGATACGACCTTACCCTTACAGGGTAATGACACGTTTTCTGTGCATGACGTATCCTGGAAAACCGAAAATTATCCCAAGGGCATGGGGGTGGATATTAACTTGTTCCGCCTAAAGTCCGGCTGGATTAACGGCTTTTTTCAAGTAATTACTTTTGGATTAGCCAGTGATTATGAAAAAGTCGGCATGCTTGCCAATAATGCTCCGAATAACGAAAGCGGAGGCGGAAGCAGATTCTTTCCAATAAGCCCCTATTATTTACCCGATGGAAATTACTTTATTCAAGTTGCTTGCCCGTCCGCTTATGGCTACGGACAAAGCTATGGATATGGTTATGGCAATACATCCACCTGCAAAGATGACTTGAGCGACAATGCTTTTAGTATTATCAATCCGCCGCCCGCGCCTCCTGCTTCCATTACCGTCCTTTCTCCGAATGGCGGGGAAGTGTGGGAAACCGGAAATATTTTAGATCCAGCGACTTTGCCTACACTAACTTGGAAAACCGAAAATTATCCCAAAGGCATGGGGGTGGATATTAACTTGTTCCGCCTAAAGTCCGGCTGGATTAACGGCTTTTTTCAAGTAATTACTTTCGGATTAGCCAGTGATTATGAACAAGTTGCCAGATTTTTCAATAATACTATCAATAATGGAAGTCGGTCGTTTAACATACCCGTAAACAGCGTACCAAACGGCGATAATTATTATATTCAAGTTATTTGTCCGTCTGCTTATGGTTACGGACAAAATTATGGTTACGGATATGGCGGCTACTATTGCAAAGATGACTTGAGCGACAATGCTTTTAGTATTATTAATCCGCCGCCTACGCCCCCCGCTTCCATCACCGTCCTTTCTCCGAATGGCGGGGAAGTGTGGGGAACCGGCGGAGCGGAGGCGCAAAATAACCTCCCCGCGCTCGAGAAACAATTATTAGATTTATATAATCGTAGAAATGAATATAGAGGAATAAGAGGTATTGCATTTAGTAATCAAATTAGTGCTTTAAGAGCCCAGATTGAGGATGCCATAAAGGAAATTCATAATAAAACCTACAAAATTGCTTGGGCTACCGAAGATTATCCAAAAAATATGGGAGTGGATGTTAAATTGCTCCGAAAGAAAACCGGTTTGGTAAACGGATTATTTCAATTCTTTACTTTCGGGCTTGCCGATGATTACGAACCAGGCGGAACGCTTTTTGCCAATACATTAAACGACGGTGAGCAATCGTTACTTCTTCCTAACACGCTCGCGACCGGAAATTACCTAATTGAAGTTGATTGCCCGTATAGCTACCACTATGGGTATGGATATGGTTCCAGCAGATATTTCCCTTACGGCTGTAAAAAAGACACCAGCGACGCGCCGTTCGGGATTGTTGGGGAGATTAGAGGAGTTTTAAAGATTAGTGTTGCGCCAGCGCCGCCAGACGGACAAACCGTTATCGCTGGCATCTCACAGTTCGTGTTCGCGCAATATGTTCTTAACGCCTCTGATTCCTTAGAGGATATGAGATTAACTTCTTTGCCGTTGGCATATAATGTTCTAAAAGGCAGCCCAACTGATCTTACCAACTGCTATTTGTATGATGGCAGTACCAAGTTAAATAGTTCTAATGTTAAAAATCCAAGCGCTACCGATTCTTCCACTCCGTTTGTTTTTGACGGCGCTGGTTTAGTTATTACTAAAGGCACAATTCAAAATTTATTGCTAAAATGCAATGTTAAAAGCGCGTCAACCGGAGCTTATCAGTGGGGCTATGATAATAGTTCGTCTTTTTCCGCAATCGGATTAACTTCGGGTAAATCTGCTGACATTATTGAAAACGGTAATCCCGGTTATGTGGTAACCGCAGTTACCAGCGGAGCTCTCTCCATTTCCGAAGACACAAAATTGCCTTATCGAATAGTTACTCCCGGACAAACTGTTGATTTATTGAGATTGAAGTTTACCGCAACTAATGAAGATGTGGATGTTAAGCAATTAACTTTAGCATTGAGCGACCCCGAGTTTAATTCTCCGGACAACTTAGTTAACCAGGAGGTTACTTTATGGGATGGGGCAACCCGAGTGGGTACTGCTTTTTTTGCGAGCGGCGACCGCGCCACCAGCAGCGCCCTCGTTGGCTTTAGGGTGCCAAAAGGCGGCAGTAAAGTATTAACCGTAAAAGGCAGGATTGCCGGAATTGGCGTTTCTGATGCAATGGTTCGTTCCGGAGAATTTCCAAAGGTTGATTATGACGGCGGCAAAGGCCTGACTGCCACTTATGGAATTGGTGTTTACTCCGGACAAACTGTTTATCCAACTGGTGGCGCCACTAAATCCACCGGCGTTAGGATTATGAAATCGTATCCGACAGTTAAAAAAGTGCCCCTGACTCCAGTTGAACAGATACTTGTGTCTGGAGACCATAGGACTTTGTATAAGTTTATGATTTACGCTAATAGTAGCGGAGACATAGCTCAACAGTTATTTAGATTTAAGGTTACATCTTATCCGTACATCAATATAGATAACTTTGGTTTATATGTTTTCAAGGATCCGGCATTCAGCTTGCTGGATACCAGCATAAACGCCGATGGTCTTTTTAATGCTGGACGATGCTCAAAGGGTTTGGATAGCAATAATACTGTTCCGATTTGGTCTTCCAATGAGGCCTGCGGTGGTACGCCGGTAGCATTAGTGATTCCCGATGGTCAAAATCGATGGTTCAAATTAGTTGCCAGCGTTTCCAGTTTGGCGGCTCAAGGAACTTCTGAATCCCTTGAAGTTCAGATGGAAGGCGACGCCGCTTATCCGGTAGCTGGAATGCAAAGAATTGATGGTATCGGCATTAATGATATTAATAACGATTTTATCTGGTCACCTATGTCTAATGGCAAAGTAGAATGGGGGACTCTTTCAAAACTTGAAGGCGATTGGACTAACGGTTATGGAGTGCCTGGATTGCCGCCCACGAATTTGGCGGAAGAGACAATCAGTAAATCTGCAACTGGCGGTGAGTTTCGTTACGGCGCGGAACAATCGGTTCCGTTTGCGCCATCGGCAACCTGTAACTTTACGGCCAGCCCAAGCGCGCAGACCTTAATTCCTGGCAAAACGCTTTCGCTGGTCAAGTTAGAGTGGAATTGCGAAAATGTTAAAGTCGGTTCCTGCGCGGTTAATTCGCCTGCCGGCGGTCCGGAATGCGCGTCTGGCGCATCCGCAAGTGGTTCTTGCGACCTTGATTTTAAAGGAAAAGATGTCGGCAAATATGATTATCGTTTGATTTGCAATGACACCGGCGGCGTCCCAGCCCTTTTTGAAACATCCGTAAACATTAAGTCCTTCCTATACGAAACGAGATAAATTTTTTAGACATTTTTGAACGGCCGAATTTTGATTTGACAAGATATATTTTGTATGGTATAATTTATTCATAGCATCTGTGGGTCTTTAACAATAGAAAATAAGCAAAAGGAGGAAGTATGAAAAGAAAAACGGCAGTATTGGCGCTGTTGGCGGCGGTTTGGTTTTCTTTCGCGACAATAAGTTCTGCGGAAGAAATGGAACAGGGCAGTTCAACTGAAGCTGTTACGGCTGGCGTTTCCACCGAAGTGATTAACGCGGTTGTCGCGGCGGAAAAGAAGCCGGGCGAGCTGAAAAGTTATTTCGCTTTGGAGACGGAAAATTTCCAGAAAGCGAAAGAGGAGGCGAAGTTCGGTTGGGAGGCCTATTTGAAAGGCGGAATGGATGATTTGGAGAAGGTCGTCGTTGAGATGGCCTCTGACGGAGAAATCACCCATTGGGAGATTACGCGGCTCAAAAAAGAGCTGGAAAAATACGGTTGGGCGCGCAGTCGGGCTAATAAGGAATTGGCCATTTACGGCGTTTGGCTTTCTGCCGATGACAGGGCAGAGGCCTATGGGCAAATTCCCAAAATCTACGACAACAATCTTCTTGGAGATAACAAAAAAGAAATCATCAGAAAATTTTTTGTTAATCTCACCGGGAAAGATATTGAGGTGAAAAGCGACAAGGTGGCAAGGGGATTTGCCGGCGGATGGGGTTTGTTCATGATTATCGGGATATTTTTTCTTTGAGAAATCTGGAGAAAATGAAAGGCGTTTGCAATACATCATTGCAAACGCCTTTTTTATGCCAAACTATTGGGCCGCGGATAGTTAATATGTTCGCCGCTATACCATAGTATAGTGGCGGACAAGTGAAGTTTGAAAATATAAAGAGACCAAGGGCTTTAGCCGGCGAAGTTTTTATTCGTTAGTGATATTTCTGGAGCTGACGGTGGTTTGCAGGTTGATGGCCGAGTCCGCGAATGGAGTGCCTGGCGCGCTTATTTGAAGTACGATAGTAATGCGCGCCGCTTGGCTATCGTTTAGAATGTTTCCCTGAACATAGAACGATAATTTTTTAACCGTAACATTGCTTGCCGTGATTGGCGCTTCTTTTCCGTAAATCGTTTGCGTGAGCGCTCCGGAAGAAGCATCTCTTCCGTAGGTTATTGTTCCGCGGGTAGCGCTTGAAAAGGATAGTTTTTCGTAAGCTCCGTTTATTATATTGCCGCAGTCGGTTACGCTACCGGTGTCTTGGCAGAATTTACTGCCGGTTCTTATGTCCCGCGCCATTTGTTCCATTGCTAAGCTGGCATTGCTGTTAGCCGCGAGCAAGGCATTGGCATAGCGCTGGGTTCTAAGGGAGCGGATAAAGATGCCGGTAGTGATAGAAATTATTACGGTAAAAAGAGACATCGCCACCAGCATTTCAACGATGGTGAAGCCCTTTGACCGATTCAAACCCACAAACTTTTTATCCAAATCTACAAAGCGAGATTGAATAAGATTGTAAACTTTTTTGTTATTAGTTTTCATGGTGTTGAGATATTTTTAGGCAGTTCGCTATTTTTGTCAGGCAAATTATTGCACTCGGGATCTTCTTTATAATCAGTTTTTTTATCGTCGTCGTTATCTATGCCGTCATTGCATTCCGTGGGAGTCCAGTTATAGAAATGGTCTTCCAGATTAATATCAAATTCCGCGCCGCCGCGGCCAGTCCAAGTTACGATGGAATTAACTTTTATTTCGTTTCCGTCATCAGACGTATCTACGCAAACTACGCGTTTAAAATTAGTTGCCGAAATGCCGATATCTTGGTTAGCAGTATCGTGCGTGTATAATCCGTTATCTGAATTGAAAGTCATGGCAAAAGAGGCATTATTTTTTATTGAATCAGCGTCGCAATTTTCAAGAATTGATGAACTCAACGAATTATCATTGTAGTTAACTACGTACACGCCGTTAGTCACCCCCAAATTCCAAGGTACCATGGTGCTGTTTTGGATTTTAAGAACATTGCCATCAACGATATTTTTTACTATTTCTATTCCTTCCGCCGCTAAATTGGCGGCAACATAGTTGTCGGCGACGGTTCGGTTCAAGCTAAGCGAACGGGAAAGAACCGAAAAAATTCCTAAAAGTCCCACTGTAACAATGGAAATCGCCACCATGGCCTCAATGAGCACCTGACCGCTTGACCGATTCAAACCCGCAAACTTTTTATCCAAATCTACTATAAAGTCAACAAAATTAGATTTTCTATTAGCAATTTCTATAGGATATTCTCTTTTAAAATTTATTTTTTTATGAGTTAGTTTTTTGGCAAAAAGATCGGCATATTGTCTTTCTCGACAAAATCTGCCTAAGTTATCTTGGATTTCAAAAAATATACCGCCTAATTTATAAGATAATTCCTTTTCAATAACTTTATCTTCCATATTTTTATAAAATTTATTTGTAGATTTGGATGTTATTTGTAGGTTTGAATCGCTACTCGGCGGTGATTTGCCCGAAACTGTTTACTTTAATTGTTTTAGAGACCTTGCCGTCGGGTGTTTTTATAGTCAGCGTTACCTCATTTTCCGCGGGGGGCGGAGTTATTTTGACTATCGGTTCCGGCGGAATAAAAACAATATCTATAAATTCATTTGTAAATTCCAGCTCTGAAAATTCCAGAGCTTTATCCAGTTTTTCCGCGAAAAAATTTTCTTCAACGGCATGCTCAGAATCGGGATCATATTTATTATCCGCGGTGCCGCAGTTGTCATTAGAACCGGAGCTGTCCAGGTCTTTAAAAATCCTGTATTCCCATTCGCCGGTCAGGTCTTTTCCAAAATGAATTCCATAGGCGCAAGGCGTATCTCCTTCGGCATAAGTGCTGATAGCCAGCGATTTGGCGCGGAGAATAGTGTTGATGATTTTTGCCTGCTCTTTAAAAACAATAATTTGCCGTTCGCCGGTCCGGTTATAGACAATCAAAATTGTCGTCAGCATGCTTAAAATGCTTACAATCACCATCATCTCTATTAAGGTGTAGCCGTTTTCGCCGCGATTCACTTTATTATTATATTATAAATCGGCTAATTGTGATATAATCTTGATAATGGAAGGCAGAAATAAAAAAATAGCCGTTGCGGCTTTGCTCGGAATTTTGGCGCTAACGGCGGTTTATTTTGCACACAACGCTTATCTTAATAATAAGGCGGCTAAGGCGCTTGAAGAATTGGGAATAAGAAATATCGTTGGAGAGGTCTTGAGTGTTAAAAATAATACCTTGGAAGTAACGGCCGATGTTCCGGCCAGGGCTAATTTTTCCGATAATAAGCCGGCGCCGACCAATAAAAAGGACTATAAGGTCGCTGTTTCCGGCGATACAAGCATTATTTTGCTTTATTCTAACGGTGATAAAATAATGGAACGCAAAATGGCGTTTAATGAGATAAAGCCGGGAGATAAAATTACCGTTATCGCTGCCCAGAATGTTTTAGAAACAGAGGAATTAACTGCGGACTCTTTGATAATCTCCCGATAAAATATAGAAATTATTATGTTAAATAAAATTTTTAGAATCAATAAATTCGCCCTTATCTTTTTAATTGCCGTTTACGGATTTTTTTATGCCAGCAATACGGAAGCGCAATCGTCGGCGACAATTTATAAGAGCCAGATTTTTACTTACTCTTCTCTTTTTAATAAGTGTGTTATGTTCGGAGACGGGGCGGGAACGATTTTTTCCGACAAAGGAAGCGCGCAAGACGCGACAATGGCATCTTTAAAAAATTGCCTTGGTAAAAATGGATACCAGCAAAAAAACACTCTAAATTGGGGAAGGGGATATTTTATATATAATTGCTACGGCATTTTTCCGAATGGCGGCGATGAGTATTGGGTAAAAAGTTGCGCGACGGGAACATCGGCCGCTGACGCAACCGGAAATGTTCACTATGCTTTTTGGAAAGCAGTCAATAGGCCGGAACAGGTTTCTTTCACCGACAATGTATGTTGGAATGGGCGTTGTGGCATACCATTTACAACAAGTTACTTAACTTACCAAACCATTAATTATTCCGTTGATGTAAAAATTGATGGTTTAGACGGGCCTAAAGAGGTTACTAATAACGGAACAGTCATTTTGACTTGGAAAGCAGACGGCGCGACTAATTGCGTTCCGTCCAGTAATTGGTTTGGCCTTGACGGCGAAGCAAAAGGCAATATAGCCCCTCACAAAACTTATTCTTTAACCTGCCAATTTCCGGGATTAGTTTCCGGGCTTTCGGATAGCGCGACGGCTTATGTAAGGCCGCAAATATCTAATTTTTATATTTTAGATTTAAATAATAAAAAAATTGACGGCGAGTTTATTGATTATGATGGCGTTCGAGCTGTTAATATTCCAAAAGGTGAGAGGGTAAAGATTTGGTGGGAAGGACTTTATGCTGATAAATGCGAGGTATCTGGCGGACAGTTGTGGATAAAAACTGGATTAAATGGCGTAGAATCTACGGATGCTTTAAACTTCTCCCAAACCTATTCATTGGGTTGTTTTCATCAATTTGCAGGAGTTAGCGATAGCATAAGAGTTAGGGTCTTGGGGCCGTTTAATTTGCAGATTTTCTTGCCAAGTTTTGGAAAAGTAGTTAGTGAGCCAGTCGGAATTGATTGCAGAGATGATTGCCGAGAAGAGTTTTTATATAAGACAATAGTAAGTTTAAGGGCGATTCCGGATGCCGGGTGGAAATTTATGGGTTGGGGCAATGACTGTTCTGACGGCGCTAATCCTTGCGTATTATCCATGGACGGCAATAAATCAGTATCGGCTGATTTTGTTCAAGAAGTTACTCCGCCTCCTACGGATACTAACGGCGCTGATGAAACTGGCGATACTGGCGGCGTTGGCGGAACCGGCGGCACCGGCGGAACCGGTGACACGGGCGGTACTGGGGGCACCGGCGGCAACGGCGGCAACGGCACCGGATTTGATATTGGAAATATTTGGAATAAAATTCGGGAAATCCTGCCGAGATAAAAACAATAGCGATCCAAACCCACAAATAACATCCGAATCTACAAATAGTATGCGAATAGCTTACAAATGGCTACATTCAAGCGGTCAGGTGATGCTTATAACTGTTTTGGCTCTTTCCGGAACTATTCTGGGGGCGACTACTATTGCCGGGCTTTTGATGCTGTATCAAATTCGGCAGTCCGCGGATATCATAAATTCCGCTAAAGCAGTGTTTGCCGCCGACTCCGGTTTGGAAAGAGCGCTTTATGAAAAATTTAGAATCGGGGCTGGTTGTCTTGATGTAGATTCATTGGAGGGACAGCTTTCTAATGGTTCTAAATATGTAGTTGCCTGCAACAAAAAAGACGACGATATTTTGATTATAGAGTCAAAAGGCGTTTCTGGAAAAGTTTCCCGCGCTTTTGAGATTAATTTGTAATTTTTTAATATGGAAAAAAAATTGGATAAGAGAGCCGCAAAGGATAGAATGGAAAAATTGCGGAAAGAAATCAATCATCACCGCTATTTGTATCATGTTTTAGATAAGCAAGAAATTTCCGACGCCGCTTTGGATTCTTTGAAAAAGGAATTATTTGATTTGGAACAGCAGTGGCCGGATTTAATCACTGCGGATTCGCCGACGCAAAGGGTGGGGGGTCAGCCGCTTAAAGAATTTCAGAAAGTTCGGCGCGAAACGCCGATGCTTTCTTTTAACGACGCTTTTTCCGAAGAAGACATGCGGGATTGGCTGAAGCGAGTGGAGAATTACCTTGGCTACCTAGTAATTCAGCGAGCCGAAACACCTTTTTCGAAACCTCCGCAACCGCGAGGCAGGGTGTCCGATATATCGTCGGACCGAGCGGTGAGGACAAGCGAGCGAGTCGCTGGACGAGCGAAGCGGGTTGAGGAAAGAGGTTCGGCGAGCGCCTCATTTTATTGTGAGTTGAAATTGGACGGTTTGGCGATTGAGCTGGAGTACGAAAATGGGATTTTTGTCCGCGGTTCCACTCGCGGCGACGGCCAAATTGGCGAAGACGTAACGCAGAATTTGAAAACAGTGGAAGCTATTCCGTTGAAGTTGAATGTAGAAAAGCGACAAGAGACAAGCGACAAGCGACCTTTCGGCGCGGCTCAGGGCAGACAAGAGATAAGAAACAAGAAACAAGAAACAAGAGACAAGAGACAAGAGACAAGTAAGAAATTCATGTCCCATTCTGCATTTCCTAGTAAACTAATTGTCCGCGGAGAGGTTTTTTTGACAAAAAAAGAATTTGAAAGGATTAACAGGGAACAGAAAGAAAAAGGAGAAAAAATTTACGCCAATCCGCGGAATATCGCCGCCGGTTCTATCCGCCAGCTGGACCCGAAAGTTATCGCCGGCCGAAAACTGGATTCTTTCGCTTATGACATAACGACTGATTTAGGGCAGAAATTCCATGAAGAAGAGCATGAAATTTTAAAAAAACTGGGATTTAAAATTAATCCGCATAATAAGCCGGCTGTTTCACTGGAAGAGGTTTTTAAATTCCGCGATTATTGGGCAAGGCATCGGGATAAATTGCCGTACGAGGTGGACGGCGTAGTGATTATTGTTAATAACAATAAAATTTTTGAGGATGCCGGCGTTATCGGCAAAGCGCCCCGCGCCGCTATTGCTTATAAGTTTGCCGCCAGAGAGGCAACTACTATAGTGGAAGATATCAAGATTCAAGTGGGGAGAACCGGCGCGCTGACGCCGGTGGCGGTATTGAAGCCGGCGCCGGTCGGCGGTATCACCATTACCCACGCGACTTTGCATAATGCCGACGAAATCAAGCGGCTGGATGTTCGGGTGGGCGATACGGTAATCGTGAGCCGCGCCGGAGATGTAATTCCAAAAATAATTAAGGTTTTAAAGGACTTGCGTCCGCGCGGAACCAAAGAATTTGAAATGCCGAAAAAATGCCCGGTGGACGGTTCGCCGGCGGTGCGAGATGGGGTGGCTTATAAATGTAGTAATAAAAATTGCGGCGCCCGTCATCGGGAACAGCTTTATCATTTTGTTTCGCGCGGAGCGTTTAATCTGGAAGGTTTGGGGCCGAAAATTATTGACCGTTTTTTGGACGAGGGCTTAATCAGCGATGCGGCGGATATTTTTGAGCTGAAAGAGGGCGATATCGCGGTATTGGAACGGTTCGGCGAAAAGTCCGCTCAAAACATAGTACAAGAGGTGAATGTGAAAAAAATAATAAGTTTGCCGAGATTTATTTACAGCTTGGGGATTTTGCATATAGGTGAGGAAACTGCCGCGCTTTTAGCGCGGTACATAGTAGAAAAGCTGAATAGAGACAAGCAACATGTCTCATTATCCATTAAATTGTTAATCGAACTCATGTTTCGTGTCACATTAGACATTCTAGAAGAAATTCCCGATATCGGGCCGAAAATGGCGCAGAGTATTTATGATTGGTTTCAGGATAAAAAGAATCAGCGGTTGCTGGAAAAACTGGAAAGGGCGGGTATTCAGTTAAAAGTTGAAAAGAGACATGAGACAAGTAATAAATTA
This sequence comes from Candidatus Harrisonbacteria bacterium RIFCSPHIGHO2_02_FULL_42_16, assembly GCA_001818695.1. Taxonomy (GTDB): domain Bacteria; phylum Patescibacteriota; class Minisyncoccia; order UBA6257; family 02-FULL-45-10c; genus 2-02-FULL-42-16. The sequence goes on from MHJG01000022.1 coordinate 22,687, forward strand.
AAAGGAAAAATTTTTGTTTTGACCGGCGGCTTGGGTTCTATGTCGCGGGCGCAGGCAAAAGAAAAAATCAGGGCTTTGGGCGGCGACGTCAATGAATCGGTTTCTAAAAACACGACTTATGTAGTAGCGGGCTTTGAGCCGGGCTCTAAGCTGGAAAGAGCGAAGCGATTGGGGATAAAAATTTTGGCGGAAGAAGAGTTTCTGAAACTATTGACCCCCACACCTAAAAATTAGGTGTGGGGGTTGACAAGATAGATTTGGTATGGTACAATGTAAATAGTTTAAAATCGGCAGGAAAATGCCGGTTTGGGAGAAGAAAATGAAAAAGATTGTGATGCTGGCGATGTTAGGCGCGCTGTCGTTGGCGCCGGTCAGACAGGCGGCGGCGCTGGAGGAAACGGACTTGACGAATACTCTGGAAATTTTGGGATTCGTCTCGGGCGTGTACGGAGAGATGAATGTGCCGACGCAGGTGTCTGAGGAAATGCTGGAATACTTTGCGATTTCTCAGATTGGGGAATATCGCGGATTGAGCAACTTGGTCAAGGCGATTCAGAACGGCAAGGAAATAGGTCGGGCGGAGATTGAAGGGTACCCCTACAATCTAGTTTCAGCGACGCTGGAAAAACTGGAAGCTCGCGCCTGGTTGGGCTTTGGCGAGAGGAAGATATCCAGCAATATCATGCGTGATATTGACTGGTACTTATATCGCAAGGCTCGGGAGGAGTACGACGGTTTTGACGTGTACGTCGCTCAAGACAAATCGTCCCGTTACCGTCAGACACTGAATAAGTTGTTGGACCTTTTGGAAATCCGATATCGCCACTTCAAAAAAGTACTGGATGCGAAGTTGGACCACAAGTCCTGAAACCCGAAGTCGGCTGAACTCACTCCTCTAAGACACCGGGGGCTCTCATAAAGAGCCCCTTTTTGTTTTTAGAGAAATTTTAATATACTGGATATATGGCGGAAATTAATAAAAAACTTTTAGAAAATTTGGCGGAGTTGGCGCGAATTGAATTAAAAGCGGAAGAAGAAGAAAAAATTCAAAAGGATTTGGGGGCAGTTTTGGATTATTTTAAAGAACTCCAAGTCGTGAATACTGATGGAATAGAGCCGATGGCTGGCGGAACCGAATTAAAAAATGTATTAAGAGAAGATGAGTTGGGCAAAACTGACGATACTGGCAGGGGCCCGGAACAATTTCCGGAAACAAAAAATGGGTATCTAAAAACACCGCCCATTTTTGAGTAGAAAAGTTAAATGAGACATGCGACATGGTATACGAACCGGGTTATAAAAAATTAAATGTGTATAAAAAGGCAGATGAATTAGTTTTGTTGGTTTATAAAATTACTAAAAAATTCCCTAAAGAGGAGTTATTTGGCTTAATATCACAGATGAGACGGCGCGCGGTGTCTGTAGTTGTGAATATAGTTGAGGGTTACGGCAGAAGAACCACTAAAGACAAAATTCAATTTTATTATATTGCCCGCGGTTCATTGAACGAATTGGAGTACTATATAGATTTGTCGCTAAATCTTAAATACATTGATGAGCACGGATATAATCAATTAATGTCCTTACGCGGAGACGTAGGAAGATTATTATTTGGATTCCTTAAATCTTTTGAAAAATAACATGTCTCATGTCTCATTACACTCATTAACTATAAAGAAGTTCCATGACGGCTTGTTAAAGAAAGAATTTTCCGCTCTGGAAATGACGCAGGCGTTTTTTGGCTGGATAGAAAAAAAAGACAAAGAAATCGGCGCTTATTTGAGTTTGCATAAAGATGAGGCGGTTTGCCAGGCGGAAGCCGCGGATTTGAAAATAGCAAAAGGCGAGCCGCTGAATGTTTTAGCCGGCGCGCCGTTGGCAATAAAAGATAATATTTTGATTGAGGGATTGCCGGCAACCGCCGCCTCCAAAATTTTGGAAAATTATAAAGCTAGCTATGACGCGGCAGTTATTAAAAAACTTAAAAATGCCGGCGCGGTGTTTTTGGGAAAAACCAATATGGATGAATTCGCGATGGGCTCTTCAACGGAAAACTCCGCTTTTCAAAAAACCAAAAATCCGCATGATTTATCGCGAGTGCCGGGCGGTTCGTCCGGCGGTTCGGCGGCGGCCGTGGCGGCGCATTTGGCCGTGGCGGCGCTTGGTTCGGATACCGGCGGCTCCATCCGCCAGCCGGCGGCTTTTTGCGGCGCGGTCGGATTAAAGCCGACTTACGGCGCGGTTTCCCGTTATGGTTTGATTGCGATGGCTTCCAGTTTGGACCAAATTGGTCCGATTACGAAGACCGTGGAAGACGCGGCGATTTTATTTAAGGAAATTGCCGGCCAGGATGCGATGGATTCGACAAGCTCACCACAAGCTCGTGACTACGGCGAGGATTTATTAAATCCAAAACTTGAAGATGTTAAAAAATTAAGAGTTGGAATTCCTGATGAATATTTTATAGACGGGCTGGATAAAGAAGTTGCGGCTAAGATTGAGGAAGCAATAAGCAGTATTAAAAGTTTGGGAGTAAAAGTCCAGAAAACCAGCTTGCCCCATACTAAATACGCGCTTTCCTGCTATTACATTATTATGCCGGCGGAAGTCAGTTCCAATTTGGAAAGATTTGACGGCATAAGATACGGAACGAGACAGAAAGCCGATAACTTGTTAGAATTATATAAGAAAGACCGGGAATCGGGATTTGGGGCGGAAGCAAAGCGGAGGATTCTTTTGGGAACTTTTGTTCTTTCTTCCGGATATTATGAGGCCTATTACGCCAAAGCGCAGAAAGTTCGCCGTTTGATAGCTCAGGATTTTGACGAAGCGTTTAGGGAAGTGGATGTTATTCTCGCGCCGGTTACGCCTACGCCAGCTTTTAAAATTGGAGAAAAAACCAGCGACCCGCTTTCTATGTACCTTTCTGATATTTTCACCATTCCGGCGAATCTTGCCGGCTTGCCCGCCGTAGCTATTCCGATAAAAGCAAAGGCGGGCTTGCCAGTCGGTTTTCAGTTAATCGGCCGGCATTGGCGGGAGGCGGATATTTTAGGCATCGGGCGATATTACGAACAATTATAATCCCTCACCCTTAAAGCACTGCAACGGCTAATCAATTTTTTCTAAAATAATTGGTTAGGATGCAAATTAAGAAATTGAAGTTTTATAATGCCTTAATGATAACGTCGTAAAAATTGGAGTGCTTTAAGGGTGAGGGACTGAAAAATTACTATAAATATGAAATTTCTAAAAGAAGCAATCTTAACTAAAGGTCTTAAATTAATGCCGGGATATCGCAGCCACACTGCGGTCCTTTAAGGGTGAGGGATGGATAATGTTGTTTTAAAAACCTTATATGACGCCAGAGATTTTTTTGGCGGCTATCTGGCGCCTAATTTGTGGTGGCTGCAGATTGTTTCTTTGATTTTCAGCGCCTTATTTATTTGGGGCATTATTTATATAGTTAATAAAGCTAATTATTTTGGAATTAAAAGAGAACAATATCTGGATACTTTGGGAATGGGGCATACTTATCGTCATCGGACGCTTATGGCCTGGAAACAGATACAAAAAATGCTTGCGTCCAACGAAGCCGGTAATTGGAAAAAGGCAATTTTAGATTCGGACTTGATTCTGAACGAAATCCTTAAAATGTCCGGCTATTTGGGCAGGGAGATGGAAGATAAATTGGAATTTCTTACTGCCGCCCAGCTCCCTAATTTAGAGGAAATAAAAATAGCTCATGAAATAAGGGATAAAATTGTTAATGACCCGTCATTTGAAATTACTCAAGACGAAGCGCGGGAAGTAGTGGGCAGATACGAAAGATCGTTTAAGGAATTGAATTTGATTCAGGAGTAATGCCAATTTTTAAAACCAAGAATGAAAATTTATTTAAGAAGTGGACGCCGGAAATGGCATATGTTTTAGGATTTTTTGCCGCAGATGGGAATTTAACTTTAGGTAAACGAGGAAATCACTATATTGAATTTACTTCTTGCGATAAAGATATTATAGAAAAAATTAGAGCAATACTTGGTAGTGACCATAAAATTAGTGAGCGTAAAAGTAAGAAAGAAAATCATAAAAATTCTTTCCGTATTCAGATAGGCAGTAAAATTATGTTTTGTGATTTGAGTAAGCTCGGTTTCACGCCCAATAAAAGTAAAAAATTGGTATATCCAGAAATACCCCAACAATGTTTCCAGCATTTTGTTCGTGGCTATTTTGATGGCGATGGCCATGTAACTACCGGCATATATAAAAAGAAAGATAGAATTAATAAGAATAGATTAATTTTTTCCGGTTTTACTTCCGGAACTAAGAAATTTTTGGAACAATTAAAGCGCAATTTAACAAAATATCATATAGTTAGGGGTGGGACTTTGTACTATTCAAGAGGTTATAGATTAAATTTTTCAATTAGCGATAGTTTGGGCCTTTACAAGTTTCTTTACAAAAGTTTAGATAATAACTTATACTTAATAAGAAAAAGGAAAGTTTTTGAAAAATATTTAAATGCGGTGGTAGCTTAGCGGCCTAAAGCGCCTCCCTGTAGATAACTGCAGCTCCTAATGGAAACTTTAGGATGAACATTCTGGGATAACGGTGAAGCCTTTAATAAAATTTATTTATGGTAATACCGTGGGAACCTCGTTTAGCGGGGGCTCCGTAGAGACTAGATACCAGAGCGTCTAACCCTAATTTAGGTAGGACGAAGATATAGTCCACGCCATTACGAAAGTAGTGGATTCGTGCACGGAGGAGATCGTGGGTTCAAATCCCATTCACCGCGCCATCAATATTTTTTATCGAGGGACCGAGAGGCACTGTGTCCCATTTGGAGTGATTTTTGATTGTGGATAACTTGGGGAATTGACTTTCTGCGGGGGGGGGTATTATGAGGAGAAAGAAGCGAAAAATGAAAAATATAAATTATAAAATTCGCGGAAGTGTATCAATAGCAGTTATAGCATTAGGGGCTATGACGGGGCTTGGATTGATTGCGTTAGTGTGGTTTGGGGATAATTCAGGATTAGGTTTTGAAAATAAAGATAATTTACTCGCGGCCGTATCTTCAACTATTTGCACCGATACAGATGGCGGTAGAAATTATAGCCAAGCAGGTTACGTAGTGGTGTCAGATTTTCCCAATACTCAATATGAAGATTCTTGCACTTTAGATTCGGTTACTGGTATTGCATCTCTTTCAGAATTTTACTGCGAAAGCGGGCAAAGGAAGTTTGAGACGGTTACTTGTCCGAAAGGCTGTACTAATGGTGCTTGCGCCGGAGGCCTTCTTACTATCAGTGTTTCCAGCACACCGGCCGCCCAAACCGTGATTGCTGGTACTTATGAGCTTGAATTTGCCAGGTATATTTTTGATGCATCTAACTCCGGGGATGATTTGAAATTGATATCTATGCCTTTGGCGTATAAATATTTATCCGGCAGAGCAATTGATCTTACTAATTGCAAGCTTTACGACGGCTCTAAGGCGTTAACTACCGGCAACAATGTTGTGCATCCGACAACAAGCGGCCAAGCGATAAACTTTACCCTTGACGGAGGAGGATTAAATATTTTGAAGGGCTCTATAAAAGAATTATCTTTAAAATGCAATTTGTATTCTGGTGCATCTGGTTCTTATCAATGGGGCTATGATTCAATGAAATCCCCGTCGATTGTTAGTTTAATTTCTGGGCAACCAGTTACTGTATTAGGACGCGGCAGTAGCGGCCAATTGATGACTGCGGCAACAGCTGTTACTTCACCGGTAGCTAGTCCAGCTTTGACTATTGGTGTTTCTACCGTGCCGGCCGCCCAAACCGTGATTGCTGGTACCCAGCAGTTTGAGTTTGCTAGATATATTTTAGATACCAATAATTCTCTTGAAGATTTGAAGATAACCTCTTTGCCGTTAAAATATGGCGTTTCTAATGGTGGTAATGCGACTGATTTATATAATTGTAAACTCTATGATAGTTCAACGGCTTTGAACACCGGCAGTAATGTTATTAATCCAACGGCTACCGCAAAATCAATTCCATTTAATTTTGACGGCACTGGCCTGGTGATTACTAAAGGATATTCTAAACAATTGTCTTTGAAGTGTGATATAAAAGCTGCTGCAACCGGAACGTATCAATGGGGCTATGACAGTGTTTCTTCTCCTTCGGTAACTGGTTTGACTTCTGGCAAAGACGCCACTCTTACGGAAAATTTTAATCCTGGCCAGTGGATGACTGCGACTTCTGAAGAAGGGACGTCAGTTGCTCCTGCTACGTCTGCTTCAGCTCCTACCACGCCAACTCCAACTCCAACTCCAACTCCAACTCCAACTCCAACTCCAACTCCAACTCCAACTCCAACTCCAACTCCAACTCCAACT
>MHJG01000022.1:29099-35596 GCA_001818695.1 Candidatus Harrisonbacteria bacterium RIFCSPHIGHO2_02_FULL_42_16
ACTCCAACTCCAACTCCAACTCCAACTTCGGTTCCGGGATCCACTCCGACACCCGCTTCCACACCCGCCCCAACAGAAACTACTGTTATTTCCGATCTTCAGCAGAAAATCAATGCCATTTTAGAACAAATTAAAAAATTACAAGATCAGCTTAAATTACAGCAAGCACAACCGCCAGCACAAACTTCTCAACCCGCGCCGATTACTCCGGTAACACCAGAAACTACGCCGCCAGAATTAGGATTGACCGGAGAAGAAACTGAAACCTTCTCCTATACTTGGAATCGGGATTTATATTACGGATTAACTAATGATAAAGATGTGCAGGCCTTACAGAATGCTCTAATTTTAGAAGGCGTATATAAAGGTCCGGTAACTGGTAATTTTTTCAGATTAACCCGCCAAGCAGTCATAGATTTTCAGAAAAAGCATAATTTTACGAATGTTCCTGGCACTGGTTATGTGGGGCCGCATACCCGGAAAGTATTGAACGATCTTTATTCGAAATAGGATTTTAAAAGAACGATAAACAAAAATTAAGGCAATATTATATTGCCTTAATTTTTCTCCCCTAAAACCAAGATTTTATTTAAAATAATCAATTCACTTTTCATACAGGAAAGTAATTCTCTCTTTTCAATCGTACTTCCTTCTTGAAGAAGATATTTAGCGTAAGTTCGGACATTAACTCTTTTTTCTATTTTTCCTCTTATTTCTGAAAATGACCCAGACCGAGACCGATACACCTCATTTTGAGAGTCGTTAAAAGGTCTGAATTTACCTTTAAAATTATGGTTCATAACCGAGTCACCGCGCAGCATTTACTTCTTTTTTGTAAAAAGTTAAGCTGATTACAGAAATTGTTTTTGAAAGAGGCGCTGATGAGTAATGCCGAACTCTTTTACTTACTGACGGCAGTTTTATACGCTTTGTCCATTATTGCGTCTGTTTTCTTTATTTGGTGGTTTGTTGAAAAAAGCAAGAAAATTTATTGGAATTATAAAATGGCGAAAATGCTTTATGGAGCGTGGAAGGATGCGTATTCTGCGGGTTATTTATTAGACGAAAGACCGGGCGCGCCAGTTGAGTATTTTTATAGCAAATTTACGGATGAATTGTTTCAAGAAATTTTGCGGAATGGTTATATTGAGGGACATGAGGATAGCAAGTATAATCGTTCCAATAAAGTTTATTGCTACGGTATGTTTGGAGAAAAATATCCGCCGGCTTGGGAATATGTGCAAAGATTGGTTGAGAAAAGATTGGATGAAAAATTTCAATAGAAAACCGCCCATTCGGCAAGCTCGGGGCGGTTTTTATATTATCCGTTTAGCTATCGTTACATTGCCCATTTTATTGATAAGATTTTTTAGTTTTTCCTCTGATATTTTGCCTTTTTTTGATGAGCCGTGCAGGACTTTATTGCTTCCGATATAAAGCGTAACATGCCCAATATAAACTTTTTTTTCAGGAAACAGTTCATCGTTGTAGTGGCCTTTGGAGCCGCGGAAAAACAGTAAATCCCCGATATTAAGTAATTGGTAATTAGTAATTGATAATTGGATTTTTGTGCCCGCTTTAGCGGCTTGAAGAATCGTGCTTCGCGGAATATCTATGCCGATTTGTTTATAAACATATTGCGTGAAAGATGAGCAGTCAAGATATTTTGGTATGCCGTCGGATTCAGGAGTGGCGCCATATTTATATGGTGTCCCGATAAGCGCGCGCGCGATTTTTAATAATTTTTGTTTATCCTGAGCCGAGCCGAAGGGCTTATTTTGCTTGTCTGTTAGAGTTTTAGCGTGGGCGGAAGTCTGCCGAAGGAACTTGTCCATAATTATATCATAATCAGCAATCTTGTAATTAGCAATTTTTTAATGTAATTTAATATAGCGGGGTAGAGCAGTGGTCAGCTCGCCTGGCTCATAACCAGGAGGTCGTTGGTTCAAATCCAACCCCCGCAACAATTATTATATTTATGGCATACGAACCCAAAAATTATAATCATTTATTAGGAACGGATGGATTCAGCGACAACCTCTTGAAAACTCACTTTGGGCTTTACGAAGGGTATGTAAAAAATACCAATAAATTAGTTGAGCAATTAAAAAAATATACCGATGAAGAAAATATAGCATCGCCGGAATATGCCGAGCTGAAAAGGCGGTTTGGGTGGGAGTTTAACGGGATGCGTTTGCATGAATACTATTTCGGCAATATGGCAAAAGGCGGTGGCGAGCCGGATAAAGCCGCGCCGCTTTATAAAAAGTTGGAAGAAGTATTCGGCAGTTACCAGAATTGGGAAAAGGACTTTAAAGCCACCGGCGCAATGCGGGGAATCGGCTGGGCGATTTTATATCAAGACGAGGAGTCAAAAAAACTTTTTAATATCTGGGTAAATGAACATGATTTTGGGCATTTAGCCGGCGGTTCGCCGCTTCTGGTGATGGATGTTTTTGAACATGCGTTTGTTTTGGATTATGGAATGAAGCGCGGTGAATACATTGACGCGTTTATGCGGGCGGTGGATTGGGAAGAAGTGAATAAGCGGGCTCATTAAATTCAAAACCGGCCATTATGGTCGGTTTTGAATTTGCGGGCGTTTTATTTTAATATATAGAAATACGGAAATAGGAGCTTTAAATTAACGCCTGTGTAGCTCAGTGGCAGAGCGAGGTCTTCATAAGGCCGAGGTCGCAGGTTCGATCCCTGCCACAGGCACAAAATTAAATAATTATAATTATTTAATTTTGTGTATTTATATAACCAAGCTCGAACTCACTTTATTAAAAATTTTTGAATAGGAACAGTGCCCCCGCATAACGCGTGATAGCGCCTCCGCACCCTGCTACGCTATAGCGTAGCAGGGTGCGGAGGTGGTGAGATTTTCAGGAATTTCTGATAAAATAAGTTTAAACGGAATTAAATAATTATAAAAATGAAACTCCCCGAGCTTATCCAGCCTTCGTAGCCGTAGGCTACTACGGCGGAGTAGGCCGCTCGGGGTATCTTTTTATCCAAATAATATTGTTATTTGCCTGCCACTATACCATAGTATAGTGGCAGTAGGCGCTCCATCTCCGAGCTTACGCTCGGAGTATTTATGTGCCAATAAAAACCGCGATACAATCGCGGTTTTTTACTAAACTTTTTTAAAAGAACATATAATCGATTTTCTGTCTCTTTCAATTTTTTGTAAAAAATCCAAATAAGAAAGAGAGAGGGCATTTAATTGTGGCAAATCTTTACGGGGCCAATTAGGACTACCTTCCCAAGAATAAAAGCTTCCGCATTGAGGAATATTTCCCTCATCGGATTCTTCTCCAATAAGAATGTATTCTTTAACTGATGGGCAAGAATGAAAATTATCTGTCCATTCATAGTTATCAAACAAAGAGTAACCCCACGACGGTGGCATCCAAGAAGCGATTACTAATTCCGGCTGAAATTTTTCTAATGCTTCAGAAACTTCCATTTGCAGAACCCAATCAGGAATCTTTCCATTTTGAGTAAATTCCCATTCATCACTTTTACTGTCAACCGCAACTATATTGAAGCCATATTTTTTAAGCCAAAAAGTGAGTAAGCCATTTCCTGCGCCACAGTCAAGGATTAGAGCATTCGGACAAGAAAGTGTTTTTTTAAGGTATAAAACAAAAGCATCAATAAATTCTTTTGTCCAAATTTGGAAGATGCCGTATTCTCTCAGTTCATCAAAACAGCAACGTTCTTCTCCCCAAAGTAATCGAGTTGCACTAATATGAAAATGGTAGTAGCGGTAAACCAATTTCCTTATTTTCTGTTTATTTAATAGTTCTTGATGCGACCGAACAAAGAGTCTTCGCGCGCTTAAACCAACAAGCTCATCCCGCAGATTTAAAATCATTATTCTTCTCCCGTTCCGATAGTTTAGAACTTTTAAAAGTTTATTATTTTTTTGCCACCTTGTCAATTTTTAAGGTTCGTGAATTAATTTGAGCGCCCTTTCTTTTTCTTGTATAATGTAGTTAATTATGAAGTTGGATGAATTAGATAATTTAAAAAAACAGGCCTTAAAGGAAATTCTGGCGTCTAAAGACGGCAAATCGTTGGAAAATTTGCGTGTTAAATTTTTGGGCCGGAAGGGCGGAGAGTTGACGAAAATTCTCCGGACTTTGAAGGATTTACCGATTGTCGAAAAAAGAAAAATCGGTCCGGCCGCCAATGCTTTGCGGGAAGAATTAGAGCAAGCGTTTAAGCAAAAATTGAAAGAACTTCTAACTTCTAACCCCCAACTTCCAACTAATCTGGACATTACTATGCCCGGAAAGAAAATAGCCGTCGGGCACCTTCACCCATTGACTCTGGTAGAAAATGAAATTCGGGAAATTTTTAAAGCGCTGAATTTTTCCGTAGTGGAGGGACCGGAAGCGGAAACCGAACATTATAATTTTGACGCTTTAAATATTCCCAAAGACCATCCGGCGAGGGATATGTGGGATACATTCTGGCTAAAACAAGAAACAAGAGACAAGAAACAAGAGACAAGTAAAAAAAATAATACGCCACATGTTGCTGACCGCTTATTACTTAGAACGCATACCAGTCCGGTGCAGGTCCGTTATATGGAAACCCATCAGCCGCCGTTTCAGATTATCGTGCCGGGCAGGGTATTTAGATACGAAGCGACAGACGCTTCTCATGAGATAAATTTTTATCAGGTGGAGGGATTAATGGTGGGTAAAGATATTACTCTGGCTAATTTTAAATATGTGATTCAGGAATTTTTCAGCCGATTATTTAAAAAGACCGTTGCTATTCGATTAAGACCGAGTTATTTTCCTTTTGTTGAGCCCGGACTGGAAGTGGATGTGCAATGCGTTAAATGCGGCGGCAAGGGTTGTAATGTTTGCAAAGAATCCGGTTGGCTGGAAGTGATGGGCGCCGGCATGGTGCATCCGAATGTTTTTGAGGCGGCTCACTATAACCCTCGGGATTTGCAGGGATTTGCTTTTGGGTTGGGGCTGGAAAGAATCGCGATGATTAAATACAATATTCCGGATATCAGATTATTTTATTCAGGGGACTTGAGGTTTATAAAGCAATTTTAATCCCTCACCCTTGAAGGATGAGTAGTTTTCAAAGCCGAATTTATATCAAATAACTATGTTTATAGCAACAAAAGGTCACAAAAGTAATATGAAGGATTGCGCTCGCTTTGCAATCCTTCAAGGGTGAGGGATGAAGTTTTCATTCAACTTAATCAAAAAATTAGCGCCCGGCAAATATGCCAAAGCAGAGCTCGTTGAAAGGATGAATTTGTATTCTTTTGAAGCAACGGATTTGGGTGGAGATGTTTTGGATATTGTCATTCCGCCGAATCGGTATTCTGACGCCGCTTCGCATTTAGGATTGGCGCGCGAAACAGCGGCGATTATGAACCTTAAGAATGTTCCTTATTCGGATTTTGGCGGTCGGTATTTTTCCGATGCCAGGCCAAAAGGCGCTTTCGCGGTAAAAATAAAAAATAACAAACTTTGCCGGCGTTATCTGGCGGCTTTGGCGACGGATGTTAAAATCGGCCCGTCGCCAAAATGGATTCGGGAAACGTTGGAATCCTGCGGACTCCGTTCTGTTAATAATGTGGTGGATATTATGAATTACGTTATGTTGGAGACAGGACAGCCGCTTCATGCTTTTGACGCTGACAAGGTCTCGGAAGGAATTATTGTCCGAACCGCTAAGGCCGGCGAATCCATAGAGACCATTGACGGAAACACCCTTTCTTTGAGTCCGGATATTTTGGTTATCGCCGACATCAAATCGCCGTTAGCCATCGCTGGAATTAAGGGTGGAAAATTCAGCGAGGTTACTCCGAGAACAAAACGGATTTTGGTGGAATCCGCGAATTTTGACAGCGCCGGCATTTATCGCGCTTCCAGAAAATTAGGGCTGGTTACGGACGCTTCTTTGCGGTTTTCCCATAATTTAAGTCCGGAATTGGCCGCTATGGGGATGCGTCGCGCCCTCCAGCTTTTGAAAGAATTGGCCGGAGCGAAAGTTTATGAACCAATTGACGAGTATCCGAAAAAACAGTCCAAAAAAATTATGAAATTGGATGTTCGCCGGCTCAATAATTTAATTGGCAGAGATTTTACCGAAAAAGAAATTTGGAAAATTTTAACTTCGCTCGGTTTTGGCCGGTGGAACGGCGCGGTGGAAGTTCCGCCGCTTCGCGCCGATATTCAGGGCATTGAGGATTTGGCGGAAGAAGTTGTCAGGATTTTCGGCTATGAAAAATTGCCGGCGGAACCGCCACGAATCGCCTTGGGGGCGGCAGTCCAGGATGGCGTGATTATTCTAAAAGACAAGATTCGCGGAATTTTATCCGGACTTGGTTATTCCGAGGTCTATAATTATTCGTTTTTAGATAAAAAATCCGCCGGTTTAAAAGCGATATCGATTGCTAATCCCATCAGCGAACAGTTTTCTTATTTAAGGGACAGTTTAGAGCCGGG
>MHJG01000022.1:35615-36215 GCA_001818695.1 Candidatus Harrisonbacteria bacterium RIFCSPHIGHO2_02_FULL_42_16
CTTGCTGAAAAATATCGCGGACAACCGGCGTTTTTCGGAAACAGTCCGTATTTTTGAAATTGGAAATGTGTTTTTTGGTTCGGCGGGAGCGGTAAGGGAGGCATTGAATCTCGGTTTAGCGGCATTCGGCGGCGGAAGTTATTTGGAATTAAAAGGAATTGTGGATTTATTGTTAAAGCGGCTGGGAATAACCGATTTTGATTTTTATATTGAAGGCGGAGATTTTCTTTCTGTTAAAGTCAGCGATAAAGTCATTGGCGGCATTAGATTGGCTAGCCAGGCGCGTGGAGTTGCGGTAGTGGAAATCAGCTTGCCTGGTTTGCTAAAAGAAATTAACGAAGAGCAGGAATACCGGCCGTTGTCCAAATTCCCGAGCATTATCCGCGACTTATCAATTTTTGCGCCGGCGGAAATCAGGGTCGGAGAAATTCTGGGATTTATTCAGCGGATAAGCCCGAAATTGGTATCCGATATTGACTTGATTGATTTTTATGAGCCGTCTCCGGAAGAAAAAAGAAAAGGGTTGACTTTCCGGGTTGTTTTTCAGGCCGAAGACCGCACTTTGACTGACGCGGAAGCGGACAAAGAATTGAAAATTAT
>MHJG01000023.1 GCA_001818695.1 Candidatus Harrisonbacteria bacterium RIFCSPHIGHO2_02_FULL_42_16
CTTGAAATTTGGTGTTTTTCAATATTGAATTACGTGGCCTTTTTAATCCCGAACGACTCTCAGTGGAAGAAATAGCCTTAAGTTTTGTATCGGTTCCAGAAAATCGAAGTATCTCTTTTGCAAAATCGTACCAAGAAGCTACGCCCTGGTTGGTAATATGATAAATACCAAAAGGCGCCCTTTTTTCAATAAGCTCTTTTATTTTCTCCGCTAAATCTTTGGTATATGTTGGGGATCCAAATTGATCATTAACAACTCTAATCTCTGGCTGGCTACGAGCCAGCTCTAATATTTTTCGCGGAAAATCCAACCCTTTATGGGGCAAATTGCTGCCGAAAAACCAACTGGATCGAATTATGTAATGAGCCTTGTTGGCTACCGCTGTTAATTCTTCCCCCCTAACCTTGCTTGCTCCATAAACATTTATGGCGTTAACCGGATCGCTTTCCTCAAAGCCGTTTTTGGAACCATCAAAAACATAATCAGTGCTAATAAAAACAATAGCCGCCCCAGCTTCCGTTGCGACTTTAGCAACATTTTGGGCACCATAAGCATTAACTGCAAAACATTTCTCAGTATTAATTTCACACCATTCGGCCCTCACAATTGCAGCTGTATTAATAACTACATCCGGCCGATGTTTCTTGATAACGGCTGTGACTTGTACGGTGTCGGTAATTTCAACGTCTTTATGTGTAAGACCGATCGCCTTCTCGCCGAAAACACGCATTAAATCAAATCCTAGTTGGCCATCGGCGCCTAAAATTAATATCTTCATCATGAGCTACAAATCGTAAATACCTCGACGCTGTTTATCGTAGTGGTCCAAAAAATCGCTTTTCTGTTTAATTTTTATCCACCAACCTCTGTTTTTGATATACCAATCCACAAGATTGGCCAGCGTTTCCGTGTAGTGATATCTGCGTTCCCATCCTAAATCCTTGGCAATGCGACTGTGGTCCGGCGAATAACGTAAATCCGCCCCCGGGCGATCATTAACAAATTCAACATACTGGGCAGGATCTTTGTCAAGCGCTTCAGCTATTAAATTAATAATTTCGAGGTTGGTTTTTTCTTCGCCAGATATATTATAGATTTTTCCATCGGCCGCCCGGTGCATCACCATGTCCAGAGCCGCACAAAAGTCCTGAACGTGGATCCAGCTTCGAACATGGACGCCGCTTCCGTGAATAGGAATTTTTTTGCCATCCAGGACATTAGTAATAACTAGAGAATTTAATTTCTCCGGATATTGATAAGGACCATAATTGTTGGAGCTTCGCAATATAACAGCAGGCAGTTTATGGGTCCTAATATATGACTGAACTATTAAATCGGCGCTAGCTTTTGAGGCAGCGTACGGATTGCTAGGATTCAGCGGGTATTCTTCGCTGGTTTTAATTCCTTTTGGAATATCTCCGTAAATCTCGTCTGTTGATATGTAAACAAATCTCGGTATTTTATGCTGCCGGACTGCCTCCAACAGAATATAAGCTCCTTGGATATTGGTTTTGATAAATTGAAAAGCGTTGACAATCGAACGATCAACATGGCTTTCAGCGGCAAAATTTATAACTATTTCAAACCCGTGTTTGGCAAAAAGATTTTCCACTAACAACTTGTCTCCAATATCGCCGCGAATAAATTCATATCGCTCACTGCCGGCCAGATCATCCAAGTTTTCTGGATTACCGGCGTAGGTCAGCAAATCCAGATTAAATATCTTGTATGAGGGATATTTGTTGTGCAAAAAACGAACAAAATTTGACCCCATAAAGCCGCAACCGCCGCAAATCAAAATATTTTTATATGATTGATGGTTCATCGCCGATAGGTATAATAAATTTTCCTCCCTTATGAATAAAATCAGCCTCCTTTTCCAAAATCGCCTTTTTGTAATTCCAGGCCAAAAGCAAATAGTAATCCGGTCGATGGAATTCCGCGTATTGTCTGTTTCTTACAGGGACGCGCATCCCGGGCGTTAATTTACCTTGTTTTAAGGGCAGATCGTCCACCGCGTAATCTAAAACTTCCGGCCCGATTTTGCAATAATTAAGTAAAGTATTTCCTTTTGCCGGAGCACCGTAGGCGGCAATGGTTTTGCCTTGATTTTTCAGTTCCTGCAGAAGACCGACCAATTTACTTTTTGATTTTTCGATTCTGCTGGCCAGCAGGAAATAACTATTAAGATCGTCCAGTTTAAATTCCAGCTCTTTTTGAATCAAGCAAAAAACGTTTTCCGACACACTTTTCGCCCCTTTATGCCCAATAAACAGCCTCAGAGATTGGCCCTGCGACGGCATTATTTTAACGTCAAAAATCTCCAGACCAAATCTTTCGAAAAGCTTAATTAGCGGCCTAACCGCCAAGAAAGACAGGTGTTCGTGGTAAACGGTATCATAAGTCAAGTTTTCGAACATATCAATCAGATAAGGCGCTTCGATGACAAGAACCCCCTGTGGGTGTAAAAGTTTTTTAATACCGGCGCAAAAATCATAATGGTCATTAATGTGGGCGAAAACGTTGTTCGCTAAAATTATGTTTGCCGGCCCTTGTTCGGCGGCAATAGTTTCGGCCAGTCTCTGGCTAAAAAAGGCCGCCATCGTGTTAATGCCCCGTTCATTGGCCAACTTGGCTATATTCTTCGCCGGATCAATACCCAGGACATGGTATCCTCTATCTTGGAAAAACTTTAGCAATACGCCATCATTACTGCCGATTTCAACCACAAAACTACTTTTATCTTTTAGGAAATTTTTCGTTAAATCCAGTGCGTACGCTTCCCAGTACGCGGAAACCTTCGGCATGACCGATGAAAAATAAACGTAATGTTTAAACAATTCTTCTTTATTTACCACATGAACCAGCTGTGTCAAACCGCAATCGGAACAAAAATAAACCTCTAAAGGATAAGTCCGTTCCACGGCGGTTAAATCTTCCGTACGTGAAAAACTGTTAGCTAATGGCTGCGATCCAAGATCCAAAAATTTTGTCAGCTTGCCGCTACGGCAATCCCGACATTTAGTATTCGTTTTTATCATAATAGCTTTTTGAATTTTTTAAAATTCCAGCCGATCCAAAAAAACCATATGTACGCGAATACTCGCGTGCCCCAGATAATCCATTTATACCAATGTGAAATAATAGTTGAATGACCAATCCTGCGCCGAAAACTAACGGGTATTTCCACAAATGAAATTTTATGGCTGACCAACAAAAGTATAAGTTCTGTGGCAAATAAGGGATTATTTGTTTTAAACTCGGGTCCGATTTTGCTGAGCGCGTCTTTGGTAAATAATTTGTAGGTGCAACCGATATCGGTTATCGTCTTAGCTCCAAACAAAATCTCAATTATCTTGGCGTAAACGACGTTTCCAAAACGCCGTAAAGCGCCCATATCTGTCCCTTTTTCAAGGGTGCTTCTGTTAGTGCGCGACCCAAGCACCACATCAAAATCAGACACGTACGCCAGAAAGCGGACAAGGTCTTTCCCGCAAAAAGTTCCATCCGGTTCACAAAGAATTACATAATCTCCCACGGCCTCAGTAATGCCGCGCCGAAAGGCGTATCCATACCCTTGCTCGGATTCGTGTACAATTCTTGCTTTAGTTTTTTTAACTTCTTCATCAGTTCCGGATTCCGCGTTATTGTTGACAACGATCACTTCATCCACCAAGCCGGTCTGGAAAAATTCCTCAATTGATCTACTGATTGAATTTTTTTCTCGATAAGTTGCCAGGACAACTGAAACTTGTTTACCATTGAACATAAGAATGATGATTTTAAGTATTAATATAGCATAAGGATGGCGATACGTAAAGTTTGAGTCTTGGTCATTAAAAAATGAGAAAAATACAGCATTTTGAACTTGCGAAGCTACTGCGGGCCGGCCTTAGTTATATTTATAATGATTAAGAGAAAAATTCTTTTTGCGATCGGACGATTGTCGGTCGGCGGGGCGGAAAAATTATTGGTTCATCAGCTTCGGGTTATTAATCAATCTAAGTTTGAGCTATTTTTACTGACTCTTTTTCCGGAACAAAAAGAAAGTTTTATCAGCGAGGTTCGGCTTTTGCCAAACCGCTGGAAAAAATTTAATTTCCGTTCGCTTTTTGATTTGATTTCTTGGTGGAAGCTATACAGTTATTTTAGGAAAGAAAGGTTTGATATTGTGGTAACTTCGCTTTTTTCCGCTAATTTAATTGTTCGGCTGGCGGCCATTTTAGCCGGTATTCCTGTGATTATTTCTTATGAGCATAATTTATATCCGGATAAGCATCGCTGGCAGATTTGGGCGGATTGGCTACTGGCAAAATGGACAGGCCTAATTTTGGTGGATGCGGAATCAGTGCGGGAATTTACCAGCCGGCAAGAGGAGATTCCTAAATCCAAGTTTAAGACCCTCTATATTCCGCCGCTTTTAGAAATGAGCGGCGCTCGTAGTGCGGATTCAGTTCGAAAAGAATTAGGGATACCAATCGGCGCTAAAGTAATTTTAACCGTTAGCCGATTAGTGGAAGAAAAAGGACACTACTATTTAATAGAAGCTGCTAAAAAAGTGCTGTCAGAATTTCCCGATGTTTATTTTGTAATTGTTGGTTGGGGGCCGTTAGAAGAGAGTTTAAAGTTACAAATTGAAAGTTTTAAGTTAAAAGATAGGGTATTTTTGCCTGGGAGAATGGATATCCGGGATGTTTTGCCTCTGGCGGATATTTATGCCGAACCAGCCGTAATGACCGATCTTCCTATTGCCATTATGGAAGCGATGCGGTTGGGAAAACCGATTGTCGCCACTAATATCGGGGAAATACCGGTTTTTGTCCGCAATCAGGAAAGCGGACTTTTAGTGAATCCTAAAGATTCGTTAGCGCTGGCGGAAAAAATCGCGCAGCTTTTAAAAGATGAAGAATTGCGGAAAAAATTTGGAATCGCCGCCGAAAAAATTGTCCGCCGCTATTCTTTGGAAGAATACGAAAAAAATTTTGAGAATTTAATTAAAGATACTTTTTATAGTTCTTAAGACATCGAATTATTGCCAATTTAGAATTTGGTAATTTTATTCCAGCCGCCGCAAGTTTTTTTGTGTTTAAAATACAATTTGATCGGCCAGTTTTGGCGAGTCCCAATCTGCTTAAGTCCTTTAACGGTATCATTTGGTATTGGTGATGGGGATTAACCAATTCTTTATACCATTTTAAAATATCCCGGTGTTTTACCGCGTCGGGATTAGTGACATTATAAATTCCGGTTTCCCTTTTTTTAATCAATTGATCAGTAGCCCGGATTAAGTCTTTAACAACGGTGACGGAATTCTCCACGTCAATGATTTTTGGATATTTAGTTAATTTAGTAATTAAGTTTCTGGGACCGGGCAAGTCGTCAATCGGCATCCGCAGGCGCAAAATCAAAACCGGAAATTTTTTTAAGATATTATCCGCCGTAGCTTTGGTCCAAGCATAAAAATTAGGCGGTTTCGGCTGGTCTTCTTCAGTAAAACCGCCCCGCTTTTTGCCGTTAAAAAGGCAGCCGCTGGAAAGTTGAACTAAAAAGATATTTCTGTCCACGCATGACTTTAAAAGCATCAGCGGTCCGGTAATATTGCTGTTGAGAGTTTCCAATTTATGTTCTTCGCACCAATCTACATTTGGCCGCCCGGTTTTACCGGCGGCGTTAATTACTATTTTTGGCCGAAGCCGGTCCAAAACTTTTTCCACGGCTTTTGGGTCGCTAATATCCGCTGAAACAATTTGCGCCTTTTCTTTATAGTAATCTTTATATTTGTTTCCCAGCCAGCCATTGCCAAAAATAACTATTTCTTTTTTCATAGGGTTATATATAGTATTAATCATTGCTTTGCGTTTGTAAATTTAATGAAAAAAATCAGTCAATTAACCGATGGGGAAATAAAACAATTAGTAGGACTTTTAAAAAAGGTTCAATTGCCGGCGCCCTATCCGGTTTTTGTCGCTTTGCTTAAATCTGTACCGGTAGTGCCGGTGGATATTGCGATTATGCCGGATAAAAATCATATTTTGCTAACTTCCAGGAATGATGAATTTTATAAAGGTTGGCATGTTCCGGGAAGTATTTTATTATATAAAGAAAAGCTTGGGCATTGCGCCATGCGAGTGGCTGAAAAAGAACTTGGTCTGGTGTCTAAAGATTTAAAACACTTGAGATTTGAAACTCATTTTGAATATTTTGATACAAGAGAGCATGGGATAACGATGTTTTTTACCGCTCAAGCGAAGAAAAAATCGAGAGCCGGCACTTATTTTCCCTTAGATAAAATTCCTAAAAATTTCCTCAAAGAACAGTTAGTGGAAATTAATTATTTAAAAAATTTGCGATAAATGAAAGTACCTCTTTTTCGACCAAAATTAGGCAAAGAAGAATTGGTTAATTTAAAAAAGGTTTTTAAAACCGGCTGGGTGGGTTTGGGGCCGATGACTCAAGAATTGGAAAAGCAATTCGCTAAATCAGCCGGCGTTGATTACGCAGTCGGCGTTACTTCCTGCACCGCCGCGCTTCATATTGCTCTTCAGGCCTTGGTGGTCGGCGAAGGAGACGAGGTATTGATTCCGGCTATTACGGTGGTATCTACTCCCTACGCGGCTTTATACAATCGGGCTACGCCGATTTTTGTGGATGTGGAAAAAGACACTTTATGTATGGATCCGAAGGACTTGGAAAAGAAAATTACCAAACGAGCCAAGGCAATTATTCCGGTGCATCTCGGCGGCCACAGCTGTGATTTGGATGCGATTTTAAAAATTGCCCAAAAGCATAACCTATATGTAGTAGAGGATTGCGCTAATGCCCAAGGCGCTTTATATAAAGGAAAGCCGGTTGGCGGTCTTGGCGATATCGGCTGTTTTAGTTTTGAGGCCAAGAAAAATATGACTACTGGTGATGGGGGCATGCTGACGACTAACGATGAAAAATTAGCCGCCAAATTAAAAGCGCTTCGTTGGTACGGGTCTAGTGCGGATACTTGGAAGCGGTTTACCGGCAACACTAAATATTCTTGGCATTACGATGTTGCCGAGTTGGGATGGAAATATAATATGAATGATATTATGGCGGCGATTGGGTTAGCTCAATTTAAAAAATTGCCAAAGGTCTTAAAAGTCAAAGATAAATTGCGGGCAAAATATAATCAGGCGTTAAAAGGAATTTCTTGGCTGGAAACGCCTAAAGACCAGCCATACACCAAAAGCGGCTGGTGGCTTTATGTAGCGAGAATTAAAAATGGCTGGCGGGACAAATTTATGGAGTATATGGCGGAAAATGGCGTTACTACCAGCGTGCATTTCCCCCCGGTTTATCAGCATTCTTATTTTAGAAAAATTGGCATTACTGCCTATTGTCCGGTGGCGGAAAATGCGGCTAAAGAAATTGTGTCTTTACCGCTTTTTGCCTCAATGAACCAGCAAGAATTTAATTATGTTGTCAAAATTATAAAGGAATTTTCTCCGCTTACTTGACAAATTCGTGGCGGTTAACTTATAATCTTATAAGTTATTTAGTAGTTGAATAAGAGAAATAGGAGGAGGAGGAGAAATGGAAAATAGTCTGGCGACAGAAGAGCAAGAGGCGCTTGATTTGTTATTGGAAAGAGTCGGGTTTTTGTTGAAAAGAAAAACTGGTTTGCTAACTGATAAAGAACAAGAATTGACAAGTTATTTGCTGGCCAGAGTTACGCCCTTGCCAATGATGGAATGGCCGGTTTTGAAAGTAATGTGGGAGAAGCGGTTATTGCCGATGAGTCCGATGGAATGCGTGATTGTGGATAAGGACCCGTTTCAAACGCCGGTAGAAGATTTGAAAATACTGCTTTCTTATCGGGATGATGCGCATTTTCCAGATTGCTGGCACCATCCGGGAAGTTATTTGGGAAGTGGCGATAAAATTGCCGAAGCGGTTCAGCGAACGATTGAAAAGGAAATTAAATCAGATGTGGCCGAGTTTTGGCCAGTCACTATGGCGAATTTCTATAAATTAGCGAGAGACCATGAATTTTCTTATCTTCATGTGTGCCGGCTTTCTGGCGAAGTAGTGATAGTTCCGGGAAAGTTGGAATTTTTACCAGCGCTTCGGCCGCCAGCGAATCTTTTGCCGCATCATAAGTTAATGCAGGAGCGAGTGGTGGAGTGGCTTATGGTGATGAAAGAGCTTAGCCCAAGTCATCGGGAAATGGTGCTTCGGGTAACGCGATATTTGGAGGCCCCGCTTTCTAAATAATCAATAGTCAATTTTTAGATTCAAGACCGCAATTTATAGCAGCGGTCTTTTTTGTTAGAAAAATTACAGAAACAGAACTTCGTTAATTTGGGTTTTATATATAAGTATTTGCAATTTTCTGGAAAATATATTTATAATCTATTCAAGCATAATTTTTTATGGAAAAGAAAGAACAAAATTTTTATGGAGTATATAATCTTCCCGGAAATAAATTTCGGCCCGGCAAAGATAAGGTATATTATGCCCAGGCGGTTTATGGCGACGAAGAAATTGAAGCGGTGGTTCAATGTCTTAAAGAGGGTTGGCTGGGTATGGGTAAATATGTGGCGGAATTTCAGGATAAGGTGGCCAAGATTTTTGGCAAGCAGTATGGCGTGGTGGTTAATTCCGGTTCTTCAGCAAATTACGCGGCTTTAAAGGCCTTGAATTTGCCGGTTGGCAGTGAAGTGATTACCCCGGCCTGCACCTTTGCCACCACTTTTAGCACAATAGTTTTAAATAATTTATTGCCAGTGGTGGCAGATTCTGATTTAGGAACTTACAACTTAGACCTTTCCAAATTAGAAGCGATGCTTTCGAATAAGACGCGGGCCGTAATCGTGCCGCATACCCTTGGCAATTTAAATGACATGGCAACGCTTTCTAAGTTTTGTAAAAAGCATAATTTATATTTAATTGAAGATAGTTGCGATACTATCGGCGGTCAATTTAGCGGTCAGCCAACCGGCGTCTGGAGCGATATTACCACTGCCAGTTTTTACGCTTCGCATCATATCACTGCGGCTGGCGGAGGCGGGATTGTTTGCATTAATGACTCGGAATTGGCTCGGCATGTCTATGCTTATCGGGAATGGGGCCGGGCGGCTCAGCATGACAGCGAAGAGCTGGATTTTCGGTTTACCGCGGAACATACCGGCGTTCATTATGATAAGAAATTCACCTATACCCATATGGGCCATAATTTAAAGCCGGTAGAAGTAATGTTTGCCTTTGGTTTAGTGCAATTAAAAAAATTGCCGGAAGTGGTAGAAACTCGCAGAAAAGTTTTTGAGTCCCTGCGTAACTTTTTTAAGAATTACGAAGAATATTTTATTTTGCCGGAGGAGCACCCGGACGCCAAAGTTACCTGGCTTGCTTTCCCGCTTACTATTCGGGACGGCGCGCCTTTTGAGCGGTTTGAGTTATTAAAATTTTTAGAAGACCGGAATATTCAAACCCGGCTTTTATTCGCCGGCAATATCTTGCGGCACCCGGCCTATAAAAATGTTCCTTGCCGCGTGGTTGGTGATTTAACTAATGCTGATAAAATCATGAGAGATTCTTTGGTTATTGGCGCCCATCAAGGCATGACCGCGGAAATGGTTGATTATGTAAAAGCCACTTTTGAAGAATTTTTAAAAAAAGATAGATCTCCCAAAACCACCTTTGTTTAAATAAGACAATTAAGATAGTATTGAATAATGCCACAGGCGCTTTTATGGATTATAAGAGGAGGACTTTTTATAGTTCCTTTTATTCCGCTTTATATTTCTAAGGTACTTTTTTTCCCGTACATAACTGGAAAGGCCTTTGTTTTTCGAATAATCGTAGAAATTGTTTTTGCGGCATGGCTTTTTTTAGCTTTTTATTATAAAGAATATCGGCCAAAGAAAACCCCGCTTTTAATTGCCTTGGCTGTTTTTATTGCCGTGGTTGCGCTGGCGACTATTTTCGGAGTTAACCCGGCAAAAAGTTTTTGGTCTAATTATGAGCGGATGGAGGGTTTGGCGGCTTATTTACATTTCTTTGCTTATTTTTTGGTTCTCACTAATGTTTTTAAAAAATCTGATTGGAAAATATTTTTTAATCTTTTTGTTGCCACCGGCATCTATGAGAATGTTTATGTTTTACTTCAGCGATTGGGATATTTATTATCGCCGCAAGGCGGTGTGAGAACCGACGGCACTATCGGCAACCCGACTTATTTAGCGGCTTATTTGATATTTATTTTAGGATTTTGCTTATGGCTTTTGATTAATACCGATAATAAAGCGGCTAAATATTTTTACGGAATGGCCGGATTATTTACGGCGATGTCAATTTATTTTACGGCTAGCCGGGGACCGACCTTAGCTTTATTAATTGGTTCCATAGCGGCGACCCTGATTTACTTATACCTAAAACCGCCCGTAACTATTTATGGTTGGTCGGTTAAAAAAATGGCGGCGGCGTTTTTGGTATTGCTAATTTTGATTCCTGGCGGCCTTTGGTTATTGCGCGATAATCCGTTGGTAAAAAGCAGCCCTTCGCTCAATCGGCTTACTTCCTTATCTTTTAAAGAAAGGACCATTATGTCCAGATTTACTATTTGGAGTATGAGTTGGGAAGGATTCAAAGAGCGTCCGATATTGGGCTGGGGGCCAGGTAATTATGACCTTGTTTTTTCCAAGTATTTTAAGCCGGAGCTTTGGCGGCAGGAGCCGTGGTTTGACCGTTCCCATAATATTATTTTTGATTGGCTGATTAATGCCGGTTTTTTGGGACTTTTAAGTTATTTTGGAATTTGGGTGTCAACAATTTATTTGCTGTGGCGGCATTTTAAAAATAGATATTGGTCTTTGGAAAATTCGCTTTTAATTTTTACTATCCTATTGGTTTATTTGGCGCAAAACTTTTTTGTTTTTGACCAGATCGCGACTTATATCTGTTTTTTTGCAGTTCTTGCTTATATTAATAGTTTTTCTGTTCAGGAAATTAAGGAAACTGCTGTTGCGCCGGTTAGCCGAGGGCAGAGTGATTGGCCGGTGATAGCCGTTGTTTTATTGGTGCCGCTAGTTTTAATTATGTATGTTATAAATATCAGGCCCCTTCAGGTTAATTTAAATCTTTTGGGGGGGTTGGCAACGGCTAATAATGTTCCGCTGGCTTTTGAGAA
The DNA here is from genome assembly GCA_001818695.1 of Candidatus Harrisonbacteria bacterium RIFCSPHIGHO2_02_FULL_42_16. Lineage (GTDB taxonomy): Bacteria > Patescibacteriota > Minisyncoccia > UBA6257 > 02-FULL-45-10c > 2-02-FULL-42-16. The sequence continues at coordinate 11,159 of MHJG01000023.1, forward strand.
ATTTATTAAAGCGCTGTCTTACAATACTTTGGGGAAAGAAGAGGTTAGAGAACAATTGATAAGATTTTCTTTAAGCGCCGGAGCATCGCCGGAATTAAGCCCGGATTTCCGCGATAAAATTTTACGTCGGGCAATTGAAGAAGCCCAAAAAGGCGTTGTGGAAAACCCAATGGATCCGCGAGCCCATTTATTTTTAGGGACGATCTATCAAAAAGTCGGTTTATCTGACCAAGCGATTTCAGTTTTTAATAAAGCGATGGAATTATCTCCGCAAAAACAACAAATTTATTTTGAAATCGCCGACATTTATTTTCAGAGGGGTGATTTTCGAAGCGCTATAGAACTTTTGAAAACAGCTTTAGAATTAGACCCTTCTTATGATCAGGCCAGGTTGAACTTGGCGGTGGCTTATATTTTAAACGGCAGGCAACCAGAAGCTGATGAAGTGTTAATATCGGGCTTTGGTACTGTCGAGGTTCCTAGTCCGATTTTAGTAACGATTTATTCTCGGGTGAAAGATTATAATCGGCTGGTTGGCATCTGGAAAGTCATTGCTAAGAATACCCCGCAGGATTTGAATTATCGGAAAAGTTTAGCCGGCGCCCATCTTTTAGCTAATCAAAAACCGGAGGCGATAAAAGCATTGGAACAAGTAATAAAAGATTTCCCAGAGTTTAAAGCGGAAGGCGAGAATCTTATTAAGGATATTAAAAATTAAAAATAGCAGAGCGAAAAAAGTTATCCACACCCCCCTAGTTTTCTTATTATCTAAATAATTTTATACTAATAACATTATTAAAAAATTAAAAATAAGGTCGCAAAATAAATTTAGGTTATTTCATCTCGTTTTAAGATATCGGGATGAAAAAATATTATGAATAAAAGTAATGTTTTAACCAAAACACAGCAGTACTTTGTTGTCATTTTGGCAGTTGTTCTTTCTTTATTGGTCGTATGGTCGGCGGTTTCTGGCGCCACCACAATTAGTTCAAATATTAGCACGGGTGGTACTTTGACCGTTACCGGCGTAAGCACGCTTACTGGCCTCGCTACTATGAATGGCGGTATCTCTGCAGCTTCTTCAACGATTCATGGAAAGCTATCTCTTACTGGCGGATTAAACGCTTCTTCTACTGCTACTTCTACCTATTCTAATGGAATTCGGCTTTATGGCGGTTGTTTCACATTAGTAGATGGAACTTGTTTGGGAGCAACCAGTACTACTTCTAGTGTTAATACCTTCACTGGTGAACAAAATTTTACAGTAGGTTTTGTATCATCTGGCGCTTCTTCTACGGTAGCCAGTACTTTGGCAGTCGGCGGTCAGCTTCAGGCCTCGACTACTTTGATAGTGAATAGCTTGTCGACTTTTACCGGCGGATTTATTTCTTCTGCTTCTTCAACTGTGGCTGGCGCTTTTAAAGTTTCTAGCGTTCTGAATGCATCTTCTACTTTGACAGTTGCTGGAATTTCTTACTTTGATTCGCTTGCTAACTTAACCGGCGGCTTTATCTCCGGCGCTTCTTCCACTGCAATTAGCTACTTAAATGTTACCGGTCAATTAAACGCCTCCACCACTTTATCGGTAACCGGAACAGCTCAATTCTTTAATAGTCTTACTACTGCTACCAGCACTGCCACTACTACTCTTGCTTTGCAAGCAGATTCTAATGGTGTTGCTAACCAGAATGAAGGCGCCTGCCTTCAGCTTAGAGGTACTAATGGCAATGTTTATAGGATGTATATTGGTACTGCTGATAACGAGATTTTGAATGCGACTACTTCTGCTCGCGGATCCGGATCATTCTTTGCAATTTGGGAGCCAGGGACTTGCCAATAGTAAATTAAGTAAGATTGTAAATTTAAATTTCGTTTAATAACTTATGAAAAAATTCGTATCAATTTTGGTCGGATTGATGGTTTTGCCTTTGCTTGTTTTTGGCGCGGCATACGACGCCACTCTTAGCAATACCGACGCTAAAATTACTATCGGTAGCAATACCTTTACCATAACTGGCAGAGATTCTTTAATGGACAGCATAACGGTTAGTGATACTGATATTTCTATTACTACTACTGCCGGTATTTTCTTCCAACTGACCTCTGCGGATAAGCTGAATTTTACGGTTTCGCCATCCGAATATAAAACCCGTTTTGAATGTCAGTCTACTCAGTCAATTATGACCGTTGAGGCCCATCAGAGCATAAGCGCTACTATAACTGTTACTCCTGGATCTGCTTGTACTAGTGATAGCGGAGGCGGAGGTGGCGGTGGCGGTGGAAGTAGCGGCGGAGGCGGTTCTAGTTATAGTTACGCCGCGACAACTCCAGCACCGGCTCCGGCACCAAGCGCATCTGTGGCTTCTTCTGTAGCTCAGCCATCGGCAGTGGCGCAGGCGGTTTCACCGGTCTTTAATAAAGATATTGTTCGTGGCACTCGAAACGATGACGTTAAAAGGGTTCAGCAACTTCTGGCCCAGGATAAGGATATTTATCCGGAGGGACTTGCCACTGGATTTTACGGTTTGCTTACGGAAAAAGCAGTCAGGAATTTCCAGTTAAAATATGGAGTCATTAAAACCGCTACTGATTCCGGCAATGGCCGTTTAGGTCCAAAAACTAGGGCAAAGTTAGCAGAGGTGTATGGCAAGGGAACTCCGGTTTCAGCGCCAGTCGCGCCTGCTCCAGTCCCAGTCCCAGCGCCTGTATCGGCTCCGGCCACAGATAATTCTGCTATTCAATCACAGATTCAAAATCTTTTGAAGCAAATAGAAGCATTGCAGGCCCAGCTGAAAGCGCAGCCAGCATCAACTCCGGTCCCAGCGGTAGCTCCGGCGCCTGCCCCGGCTTCAACTCCGTTATACTATGATCCTTTTGCTCCAAGACCAGGCAATCAGCAAATTCTTATTGGAACTTAAATCCTATAAAATTTCTTGAGATAATAATTCCCCGTACCTATCGGGGGATTATTATTTTTTCTAATTTCCACCATATGAAAGAGTTGGCAATTAGTTGCGTGAATACCGTGGCAATCGCGCAGCCGGCTATTCCGTAATTGGGTATTAAAACAAGGTCTAAAATAATATTGCCAAACGCGCCGAGAGCGGAAAAAACAATGAAATTTTTTTGCTGGTCGGCGGCTAAACTGGCATTAGTAATTATTGCCGAAGGGAAAATTATTAAAACGGTAGTGATTAGGATTTGAAACGGCAATACGGCATTTTGGTATTCTTTTCCAAAAAGCAAGTTGATAATTATATCTCCGAATAGTATTCCGATGATTGCGATTGGCAAGGCGGCGGCAACAGAAATTTTCAAAGCGTTTTTTAAAAAGATTTTAAACCCTTCTTTATTTTCTTTTGCCATTCGGCTTAAATTTGGAAATAAGCTTACCGCGAATAAGGCGGGAAGCACGTATAGAAGCTGTACCGGTCGTTGGGCTGCGGAATAAAATCCTACTTCCGCCGCGTTTTGGAACCAGCCGATAATAATCATATCGGTATTTATCATAATGGCGCCGAGAGAACTGGCCAAAGCAAACGGCCAGGCGGTTTTAAGCAACGGCCATAACAGCGTTTTGTCAAAATAATTGAAAATATCTTTAAAGTAATTTTTAAGCTGCAGGGCAATCAGTAAAAAGCCAAGCGTCACAGCAACGGCGTAGCTTACAGTCAGCGCTTTTGAAGTTTGGTATAAAAAAAGCGCGGCAAATCCTAAAATGGAAATAAAAAAATTAGTGGCGATTTCATTCAACCCCTCAATCTGCATTTTTTCTTGGGAGCGGCTGATGGTAAAGCCGAAATTCCGTAAACTGTCAAAAAGAAGGACGAATGCGATAATCGGTATAAGAGGTTTTGCTTCCGGAATTTTAGTGAGATAGGGAGCGGCAAAAATCAGCAGCGTCATTCCCGCTACCAGTAAAACTAATTTTATCGCTAATGCTGTAGAAAAATATTTTTTGCCAAGATTGGGGTTGCGGGACGCTTCTTTGGTGACAATGGCGCTGACGCCGATATCGGAAAAAATCAGCATAAAAGCCGCCAAGCCCATTGCGTAAGAAAATGCTCCCCAGCTGGCTGGTCCGAGAATGCGCGCCGCATATATTACAACCGTAACGCGGATAAGCCGTCCGAAAATTTGCCCCGAGAAAAGCCAGAAAGTGTTTTTTGCCACGGTTTGGCCGGGATTTTTATTTTCCAGAATCAGCCCTTTGATCTTATTAAGCATTTTAAGCGTGGTTAGTTATGAGGAATTTTATCGTTCTTAGTATGATAAGAAAATCCAGCAGAGGAGAATTATTTTTTATGTAATAAATGTCGTACTGCAGTTTTTGGTAAGAATCAATTACCGAAGCCGCGTAGCGGTAATTGATTTGCGCCCAGCCGGTAATGCCCGGCTTAGTCAAATGACGGAGGTCGTAATAGGGAAGTTCTTTACGCAATTTTTCCACGAATTCCGGCTGTTCCGGCCGGGGACCGACAAAAGAAAGTTCGCCGCGCAGGATATTATAAAGCTGGGGTAATTCGTCAAGATGCGCCCAGCGGAGAAATTTTCCTATTTTTGTCACCCGTTCGTCCTTGTGGTAATTTGCCCATTGCGGACCGTCTTTTTCCGCGTCTTCGCGCATTGTTCGGAATTTCCAAATAATAAATTCCTTGCCGTCTTTGCCGATTCTTTTTTGGCTGAAAAAAGCGGAGCCGGGCGAAGTTAATTTTATTAAAATTGCGATTATCAGGGCCAGCGGTAAAATTATGATTGATAGAACAAAAGCAAAAATAAATTCCAATGGCGCGCTTATCAGCTCGTAAATCCGGTGTTTTTTTGCCAGATTTTCCAGAAACCAGACCTCTTCTAGTTCCGCTAATGGCACTTTTTGGAAGAGAATTTCATATAAAGTGGACAAATCAACTACCTCAATTCCCAGCAATAAGGTTCTATATATCAGTTTTGCGGATTTGCCGTCTTTTTTAAGGTGCGCTGGAATAACCAGAGTATTAATGCGGTTGGCAACAATGATTTGGGACAGATGTTCAAACTCCTTGTCTTCCAATCCCTCTTTCATCCAATAATTCACCTGGTAGCCGAGCTGGGGATTTTTTATAAGGCAATCGTAAATTTCTGTTGCGGTTTTATTGGAGCCGATTAACAGCAGGCGGCTTACCGGGTCGGTTTTAGCTAGCGTCCAATTATAAAAATGACGCCAGAGATAATCAGCCGAGCCGAAAATTAACAGGAAAATAGCGAGATTGGCTCTTGGCGATATGGAAAAATAAGTCAATACTCCATAAAAGAAAATCGCCGCGATGGCCGTGTTGATTAAATTAGTCGCCCAGAATTTCTTTTTAAATTCCAGATTGTTTTTAAGCGCTGGCAAGGCATAAAGACCGGCAATGTAATACACGGCAATCCAAATTATAAAAACCAGCGTGAACGGTTCAAGGTGCTGATTAAATAATTTTGAATAGAAAAAATTTCCGTAGCGGACCCAGAGAGTCAGGGCGAGGGCTATATATAAAATGGCGATATCGCCGATTATTAAAGCGATTTGTTTTAACCTGGACAGAGTATTCATTTGCCGTGCAATTATATAATTATAACATTAGGCAAAATCATTATGTTATAATGATGGTAAGATTAAAAGTCATATAAGTTTTTTAAACAATATGCCGGAAGTAATAATTTATAGCACGCCGACTTGCGTTTATTGCAAGATGGCAAAAGAATTTTTCAAAAAAAATAATGTCCGGTATGCCGAGCATAATGTGGCAGAGGATGATGCGGCGCGTGAAGAAATGGTTAATAAATCTCATCAGCTTGGCGTGCCGGTGATTGATATAAATGGAGAGATTCATGTCGGCTTTAACCGCTCGGAATTAGAAAAAGCGTTAGGATTGAGATAATAAATGTACGATTTAGTAATTATAGGGGGCGGACCGGCTGGCGTGGCCGCCGGCGTTTATGCCGCCCGCAAAAAAATAAAAACTTTATTGATTGCCAAAGAATTTGGCGGGCAATCTTTGATTTCGGCGGATATTCAAAATTGGATTGGCGTGAAAAAATTAACCGGTTTGGAATTGGCGCAAAATTTGGAAGAGCACTTGCGGGCACAGGGGGGGATTGAAATTTTAGATTCAGATTTGGTTGCTCGCGTGGAGAAAATAAGCGGCGGATTTTTGGTTATAACCGAAAATAAAAAAACTTTTGAAACTAAAACTGTTCTAATTGCTTCCGGTAGTCATCATAAAAAACTGGGCGTGCCCGGCGAAGAAAAACTAAACGGCAAGGGCGTGGTTTATTGTTCTACCTGCGATGCTCCGCTTTTTGGCGGAAAAACTGTAGCGGTGGTTGGCGCGGGGAATGCCGGTTTGGAAGCCGTTCGCGACCTTTTTCCTTACGCAAATAAAATTTATCTTTTAGTCCGAAGCGACAAGATAAAAGGCGACCCTATTACTTTTGAATCAGTGAAAGCCAATTCCAAAGTCGTTATTTTATATCAAGCGGAAATAAAAGAAATTTTGGGAGATAATTTTGTTACCGGAGTTAAATATCTGGATAAAAGCGATAATCGGGAAAAAGAGCTGAAATTGGACGGCGTGTTCGTGGAAATCGGTTCTTCTCCAAACTCTGATTTAGTGAAGGACTTAGTAAATCTTGATGAGCGCGGCCAAATTATTGTTGCTCATAAAACTCAAATGTCTTCTCTTCCCGGAATTTGGGCCGCTGGCGACGTCAGCGATGTTCTTTACAAGCAAAATAACATCTCCGCCGGCGACGCCGTAAAAGCTACCCTCAATATTTATGATTATTTGAATAAAAAATAAAATGAGCTGTTAAGCTAAGTATGGACGGATAATTACGAGTGATTTTTTAATTTTTACTACCCCAGTTTTATTTGCTATAGCAAATAAAACTGGGATATAGTTATAGTATAGAACATATGCAAAATAGATTTGGGTCAGTGCAAAAGAAACTTTTAATTTTATTATATGGACATTTGTCATTGGGTCTTTGCTATACACCCGGACAGCGATCAAAGGTCTTACGAGAGATGAGTAAGGAATGGAAACAGGTTAATGAAGAAGCACTACGCCAAGCAATTCAACGCCTTTATAAAAATAGGATGATTGATGTTAAAGAATTGGCCGATGGTAAAGTTAAAATCATTTTGGAAGATGGCGGGAAAAGAAAAGCTTTAGAATATAAATTAGAAGAAATGGAAATTAAAAAATCGGCCAAATGGGACGGGAAGTGGCGGATGGTTTTGTTTGATATTCCCGATAGTGATAAAAAAATTCGGGAAGTATTACGTTTTCACTTAAAACGTTTAGGATTTTATAATTATCAAAAAAGTGTTTTTATTTACCCCCATAATTGCAAAGATGAAATTGATTTTTTGATAGAGTTTTATCAAATTCGTCGTTATGTCCGTCAGTTAGTAGTTTCCGAAATAGACAACGATTTTCATTTAAGAAAAATATTTAAATTATAATCTGCATTCTATATTTATAAGTTGTTAACTTTGGTAGATTTAATAAATTAGCGATAATTTTTACCCCAGTTATATTTGCTATAGCAAATATAACTGGGGTATTGATCCTTACATAGGTATCTATGTTAGGTATCTACGTTGAGGGGTGCATACAGGGGATTGACGGATTTTTGGGGATAGATTAGAATTATTGGCATATGTTTTTGGGTTGGAAAAATAATAATTTAGGAAATTCTAATAGAAATTTTTATCTTATATTTAAAAAGATATTGAAGTGGGGAGCGGTAGCCGCAGTAGTTTTATATGTTGCGGTAGTGCTTATTCGGATTCCGCATTTTTATAATTTAAGAAAAACCGAGGAACAGGTGGCGAAGATTCACGCGACCAAGCTTACTTTGGACGATGTGCTTGGTGTTAATTTACCCCCAGAGCCGGGCGCGCTTGCGGACGTAACTATTGAAGGCGTGGATTCTAACCAGAATGGCATTCGCGATGATGTGGAACTCGCCATTTTTAAGGAATATCCGAATTCCGCCAAAACCCGCGCAGTTCTTTTGCAATACGCGCTGGCGTTGCAGATGGAAATGGCGCAAACGATTGTGAATGCGGGGACTGTTACAGCGGTGGCGGAGGATAGTGGCAGAGCATATATGTGCATTGGGGAAATTACTTCAAGAGACGATATTAAAAAATTTATTGAAATAAGCGATAGACTACATAGTTTTGTAGAAATTAGACAATTGAATAATGAAGTAAGAAAGAAAGCCCAAAAAGATTTTTATAATAATAACTTAGGAAGTTATTCTTCTCTGGACGAAACTTGTGATTTAGATATTTCTAAATTATCTAATTAAGCATGAAACTCTTAAATTATTTTTTAGCTGTAAATTTATTATTTATTTCCAATTTATCCTTGGCGGCCACAAACGATTCTTTGTGTTCTACAAATGGCTATACTATCGCTACGATTAATGGGGTATTTACTGACGATAATGGCGCAAAACAAAACAAAGAAGCCTTAGAGTTTGGGCTTGGTAAAGAATATAAAGGAGAAAAATTAAAAGTTGACTATCTTTTTAATCCTTCTCACCTCGGCGGGCTTGGGGATATTGCGGTTTCGGTTTATCAAAAAATTTTTGATTCTGGCAAGGTTGAGGATTATGACCTTGTGGAAATGTTGAAAACCGCAAGCGAGCAAGTTCACACACAAAAATTACTATTAGTTGCCCATTCCCAGGGCAATTTTTACGCTAATAGTTTTTATGATGTGATTACGGACAAAGTCGGCGGCGTGCCAAAAGAATCAATCGGCGTGTATGGCGTTGCTACGCCCGCCGGCCGAGTTGCCGGAGATGGAAAATGGCTTACTTCTGATACGGATACGGTTATTGCCGGCGTAGTGGCCCGCGCGCCTTTTAAAAATATTATGGCTCCGAATACTCATATTGAATTGCAAAATGGCAATGATTCATTGGGACATAGTTTTTCCGATGTATATTTAAAATATCGGGGTGATAGAATTATTGCCGATATAAAGAATTCTCTTAATAAATTGTCGGAAAATAATATTCAAGGCGAACAGGAATTATGTATTGTTCCACCAGAGCTAACGCTTGCGCATAAGGCAGTGGGAGTTGTTTTGGCGGTTGCTGACCCGATTGCGACAGCGGGAAGTAATGCGGTGGTTAATACGGCAATGTTCGCGTATAAAACTAATAAATTTATTGCCAATTTAGGAGAACGCGCCGTTGTTCAATCCGGAACAATGTTAGTGCAGGTCTACGGGACGATGGGAAATTTTTTCAGCAATTTATTCGCAAGGGGAAGCAATAATAGCGGATTAGCATTGGTTTCAGAAATTGATTTGGAAAAAAATGAGCCCGCAAATGAATTTACGGTAATTAGTAATAAAAATGAAATAAGCAATGAAGTAAGTAATGTAAATACTAATAATACAAATGTGGTTGGTTCTAATATTAGAACCAGCGCTGTAATCGCTGAGCAAGATGAAGATGAGGCGGAAAGATTGGCGAAAGAGAAGCAGCAGACGACATTAGATAAACAACAATCAACGACAAATAATAATATACAACAGGTGACTAATAATAGTATTTCAGTTTTGGCCGGCGCCGGCCAGGGAGAAAAGACCTTTCCAGCTTGTTCATACAATACTACTCAATTGCCGACTCATCAGAAACTTTTGATTAACGAAGTGGCTTGGATGGGCGGGCCAGTCAGCGCTAACGATGAGTGGTTTGAGCTTAAAAATATTTCCGGCGGAGAATTAGATATATCCGGTTGGCAGGTTTTGGACAAAGGCGAACAAATCAAAATTACTTTTTCTAACGGTAAAAAACTATCCGCAGGCGGATTTCTCTTTTTAGAAAGAACTGACGATGATTCAGTTCCGGGCGTGGTGGCGGATACTATATATGCAGGGGCGCTTTCTAATACCGATGAAGGACTGCGACTTTTTGATGATAAATGCAATTTGGTTGATGAAGCGGTGGCAGAGCCGAATTGGTCGGCTGGCGACAGCGCGGCAAGGAAAACAATGGAACGGGGCAGCGATTTGAATTGGCATACTTACAGCGGTAGCGGAGAAACATTCGGAAGCCAGACAATTTTTGGCACGCCGAAAAAAGAAAACGGTTCGACAAGTTCACCGCAGGTAGTTCCAGAATTAAGTTTGCCGCTTAAAATTTTAATTTCTGAAGTGAAAATAAGCGGCAATACTTCCAGTGACGAATTCGTGGAGCTTTATAATTTGAATAATGAAGCCGTTGATTTAACCGGTTGGTCGGTGAAACGCAAGACCTCCGGCGGCACGGAGTATTCGCTGGTTTCCGCTAGCCGGCTGGACGGCAAGTCCATTCCCGTTAAAGGATATTTTTTACTGGCGCACGAGACGGATTATAGCGATTCGGCAACTCCGGACGCCACTTGGGCGGCATCTTACTCCATTGCTTCCAACAATACCGTTATTGTTTATGATTCTAACGGCGCCGTGGTTGATAAATTGGGGTTTGGTTCGGCAAGCGATTATGAAGCTAATCCTTATTCAAATAATCCAGCCGCGGGCCAAAGTTTGTCTCGCGTTTCCGAGACCGACACGGATAATAATGCCAATGATTTTATTTCTGCCAATCTCTCGCCGAAAAATTCCAGTGTTAGTGGCGGGTTTTTGGCTCCGCAGTCCGCCAATGCCGCCAATACTGTTTTAATCAGCGAAATTTTTATGGATATGGACGGCGCGGATACCGGGGAGTTTATAGAATTATACAATCCAACCGGTCAAAGCATCAGTTTAGCCGATTGGTCATTGCAGTATTTGAGCGGCGGCGCGACTTCTACTGATAAAATAGTTAAAAAAAATTTTCCCGAAGGGACGGTTATTTATCCTAAACAATTTTACTTGGTCGGCGCTGGCGGTTATGCCGGTACGGCAGAAGCGGATATGACTTGGAGCCAATCGTTGAATAACACCGGCGCCACGGTGTTTTTAGTTAATAGTACCAGCACTATTGAATACGCGGATGACGATAGCGTAGTGGATAAAAACGCTTATGGAACCGGCAGCGGCGTTTTGTATCCGGAAGGAACAATTGCAGTTCTGCCGGGCGAAGGAAAAAGTTTGGAAAGGAAATCTTTGCAAAACGAAAGTTGCTTTTCGGCGCAAGACAGCAATGAATTTTTAGGCAACGGTTGCGATACCGATACTAACAGCAGTGATTTTGAAGTTAGAAATAATCCTAATCCGCAGAATTCCCAAAGTTTTCCTGAGACGCGGGAAAAGCCGACTGCGCCGGAAAATTTCAGCGCGCAATTAGACACCGCCGCTTTAATTTTAGATTTGAGCTGGGATGAATCAGAGGACTACAACGGTTCTACAGAAGATATGAATTACTTGCTGAAATATTCCACCTCCTCTTTTGATAATTTAAAGGATTTAGACACGGTTTCTGATGTTTCTTACCAGTTTCAAATCCAAGAAATAGGCGTAAACTATTATTTTTCCGTAATTTCCAAAGACCGGGACGGCCTAACGGCTTCTACGAGCGCGACTACGACTTTAGCGGCACCCAGTCCGTTATCAAATTTGTATTTTTATAAAGATACGCGCGCCACTACCAGCAATAAATACCTGTTGGATTTTTATTATGATAATTATCCATTTGCGGCTGACGTTTATCAGGATGGCGGGAATTTAACTTGGAAAGCGCTGGTGTTTTATTTGAATAAAGAGGCATCGACAGAGCCGGAATTAAATACCGGTAATAATTGGCAGTCGGAGGATTCTGCTGAAGTTTTAGGTGTTGCTTATAAAAATTGCGCCGGTGGCAGTCCGCAAAGATTTTCTTTAATTTTGCCGGATACCAGCGATAGGTGCGGCACTGGCGGCGGAATAGAAAATAACGCTTTAGGATGGGAGTTTTTGGAAGACAATCATTTATTAGTTGAGCTTTCCAATACGGCTGACGTGGTAGTTTATGACGTTGATGATTATTTTACCGTCGGAATGTATTCTTTTTTTCAATCCGGAGGAGGAGTGCAGTCCCTCAAATTATCCGCTCTTGACCGCAATAAATATTATTTTCAGAATGACGCGCCAGCGCATCAAGTTCCGGCCACGCCGGCTAATTTTGAATTTAGTTTTATTGAGGCCAGCTCTTTATTAAGGATTATCTGGGATGATTCTTTGGACAGCGATACTTTAGACAATCTGGTTGAATATGAAATAAATTACACTAATTCCTTCAATGTTTTGGATGATAATAATTGGGGGTCGCTGGAAAATGTTTCTTTGGAGACCGATGAAAATTTGGAAGTGAATAACCGGCCGTTTACTAAAATTTCCGTTGAGCCGGAAACCACTTATCTGATTGGCGTCCGGGCCAAAGATGATTTTGGCAATTATTCCGATATCGCGACTACGACTTATACAGTGCCGGCAATTACCCCGCCTTACGGTTTTTCTGATTTTCAATGGGGACATCTTAATAGCAGTTCAGTCGTGGAATTGAGCTTTGGCGCGGCTCCGTATCCGTTTATGTCTTCCGGAACGCCGAGCGCGATATTGTTCTTTTTGAACCAGTCGCCGCCTGGCGGATATTCATTTTCTAATAGCGCGGAAAGATGGGAAATCGGCGGAGCCAATGCGGTTTTGAAATTGCAATACAGCACTTGCAATAGCTCCACTGATTCTCTTTTAGGAGGATTACTGATGCATAACGCCAGCAGTTGTCCCGTTAGCGGTTCCGGATTAAAGAAATATAATGTCAGAAATGATTTGGTCTCCGGCCAGACCAGTTTTACCTCGGCGGTTTCCGGCGTTTTGGAAAATGGCAGTATCGCTTCTCACACTTTTTCTTCCGGTGATTATGTCACTTTTGGATTCTACGAACTTTCCGGAAGCATTTTTCAAGAATCTGCCACTTACAACAAGAAATTCTATTTTCAGGAATAGTTTGGCGGGATACAATAAAAAATGGCGCTTTTGAAAAGCGCCATTTTGATTTATCTTTCTAAATTTTTCTGCATCCATTCTGCGCACATAATATTAATTTCATAATCATTATCCGACAGCGTTGTTACGATTTTTTTAATTTTTCCATTAGTTTTAAAATGATTATCCACGTATTCCGCTAATTTAATGTCTATTTGTTTCATTAGGCAATGATCTGGCTGTCTTCGGTCGTTTCTGATAAAATTATTTTTGTAATCAAGCGCGAAGTGCACTAATTCGTGGGCTATGACATGATAGAAATAAGCATTCAGATCATTCTGGGTAAGTTCTACATAATTTTTATAATATGATAAATATTCAAGCAGAAAGCTATATTGATATATTTCTATTGAAGATGAATCGAGGGTTCCGGTAGAGTAATAGAAACCCAGAGCATTATAGCCGTCATAGGTAACCGCCAGTTCTCTAAAGTAAAAGTTTTTTGGCAATTTTATCGACTGGTCAATTTTGTAATGTTTTTTGATTTCTTTCCATAAGGAAACAACCAATTTCCAGTCAATCTCTTTTTTATTAGTTTTTTCAGTTGCGAATTTAAAATCAGTTCCTGGTATTTGCAGCCAATTTGCGGGATTAGCCGGACAGCGGTTGACTTCCGTTGTTTTTAGGTAATCTTCTATAATCTTCTCGGCTGGAGCTGTGTTGGGCAGAGCCAACAAAATAATGGATAAGAACAAGCTTTTCATTACTTCCTCCATATTCAACTTTCAACCCGTCTGTTTTTAGTATACGATAATGGTTATAAAAGAACAAAATTATGGTTGTGATACTGAATAATATAAGAAGTTTGCATAATGTCGGTTCTATTTTCCGCACGGCGGACGCCGCCGGGGTGGAAAAAATTTATTTATGCGGCATAACGCCGGAGCCGATTGACCAGTTTGGAAAACCGCGCCAGCAACTGATAAAAGTTTCGTTGGGGGCGGAACAATCGGTAAGATGGGATGCTTCGGCGCGCTCAGCGCGAGCAACTTTAAAGTTGCTTGAAAGATTAAAAAAAGACGGATACAAAATTTTCGCGGTTGAACAGAGCAAAAAATCCATTCCATATTTTAGGTTAAGGGTTGAGAGTGAAAGATTGAAAAACTCTGCTTTGGTTTTCGGTAATGAGGTTAAGGGATTGTCGCCGGCGATTTTGAAAAAAACGGATAAAATCTTGGAAATTCCAATGCGCGGAAAAAAAGAGTCATTGAATGTGGCAGTGGCTTTCGGGATTGTAGTTTTTCATCTGGTCTACGATAGAAATTAAAAGCGGCTCTAAAAAGAGCCGCGTTAATATATTTTCAAATCTTTTTTTATACTTATATTTAACCTACTAATAGCGATTATTTTTTGCGATTGATTATTTATCTTAAAGTGATAATCAATAAAATCAATGGCTTTTTCGAGATATTTAGCGTCTTTCATTATTAAGTGGTGTAGGTGGTGGGGCGGAGAAGGTTTTTTTAGGTCTATCGCGCAGTGTAGCATTTCGTGGGCGACGGTGTAATAAAAAAACGATGTATTTCTTTTTAAAAAATAAGAAAGGACGCCTTTGACGCCATATCCGCTATAAAGAATTTCTTGCAAATAGATTTCCACTATTTTTTTATTAGGAGTGTAATTTCCCAAAGCATAAGGAACGCTATCTCTTAAAATAATTACAGGCGGAGCCGTATCGGGCGACAAGTTGGTAATTTTTTTGATTTCTTCCCAAAGCTGATTTATAAAAATAATGTCTAATGATATTTTTGTGCGGGGTATCAGCGTTATTATCAGCAAATAACTTATCGCTATCAAAGAAATCGTGTCGAAAATGATATGGGGTAATATTTCAACGAACATTCTTTGCCTCCGGCAATGCCAAACGGTTTATATTGGCATGATAATATTGAACTGTTATTTTGTAAAGCGATTGCCTGCCTAAAATTATGTTATATTCATATATAGATTAGCATATGAAGAAAATTTTATTGGCAATAATTTTATTTGTGATTTTACTGGCAACGGGCGCGGTGTTCAGTTTTTTTATTCCGAAAGAAATTTTTGGCTCGGCGAAGATTGAAATAAACGGCGCGGTTTTGGATGTGGAAGTTGCCGAAACGCCATTAGCAAGAAGTAGGGGGCTTTCTTACCGCGAAGAATTAAAAGACGGAAGCGGGATGCTTTTTATTTTTGACGACCCGGGTGTTTACGGTTTTTGGATGAAAGGAATGAAATTTCCGATTGATATTGTTTGGATTAGCGGCAATGAAATTGTAGCCGTTGAAGAAAATGTCGCGCCGGATAACGGGGATGCCCTTTATTATCCGCCCGAGCCGGTTAATCGGGTTTTGGAAATCGGCGCCGGAGCGGCGAAGCGGCTTAAAATTCAGGATAAGGGGAAAATAACAGTCATTTTTTAAGGTAATGGATAATCAAAAACGGATATTCGGCTTGCGCCAAAATATATTTTTTTTAGGATTGGTAAGTTTGTTTAACGACTTTTCCGCCGAGATGATTTATTCGGTAATGCCGGCTTTTTTGACTGTAGTTTTGGGCGCGCCGCCGGTATTGGTGGGATTTATTGAGGGCTTTGCCGATGCGCTTGCCAGCTTTCTTAAAATTTATTTCGGCTGGTTTTCGGATAAAATCGGCAAGCGGAAAATTTTGGCGGCAGGCGGTTACGCGATTTCGGTTTCCACGCGCTGGTTTCTTGCCTTGGTGGGTAGTTTTTGGCAAGTATTTATTCTCCGTTCCATTGACCGGATTGGCAAAGGGCTCCGCGATTCTCCCCGGGACGCTTTGATTTCAGAATCGGTGGATAAAAGAGAATTAGGAAAATCATTCGGATATCACCGGGCAATGGATACAGTCGGCGCTACGCTCGGCCCGCTGGCCGCCGTATTTTTATTGCCGCTTATTTTGAATGACTATCGTCTGCTTTTTAAAATAAGTTTTGTTATCGGCATTTTATCCGTTCTAACTTTCTTTTTCGTAAAAGATGTTTCCCGTTCTTTAAGTTCCGGTTCTTTGAACGAAAGCGCTTTGCGCAAGGGTTTAAAGGGTGAGGGATTCAGTTTTTCTTTAAAGGGATATAGCCGGGCATTTAAAGAATACTTGCTGGCGGTGTTTTTATTCGGTTTAGGATTTATGCCGATAGCGTTGATGCTTTTGCGT
Organism: Candidatus Harrisonbacteria bacterium RIFCSPHIGHO2_02_FULL_42_16; assembly: GCA_001818695.1. Taxonomy (GTDB): domain Bacteria; phylum Patescibacteriota; class Minisyncoccia; order UBA6257; family 02-FULL-45-10c; genus 2-02-FULL-42-16. The sequence goes on from MHJG01000023.1 coordinate 27,310, forward strand.
TCCAAAGAAGCCGGATTGAACGGATTTTCCATGCCGCTTATGTATTTTGTTTATAACCTCTCTTTTGTTTCCTTTGCGATTCCGGCCGGAAAAATGGCTGACCGTTTCGGCGATAAAAAAGTTTTGGCCGTAGGATTTTTGGCGGCAATTGCCAGTTATCTGTATCTGGCATTTTTTCATTCGGTATTGAATACCATATTGGGATTCGTGATTTTGGGAATATATTCCGCGTTTACGGACGGAGTGGAACGGGCATTGGCCAGCAAATTGGCGCCGAGCGATAAATTAGCCACCGGACAGGGATTTTTAAACGCCGCCGTCGGCATTTCTTCGCTGTTGGCTGGCATTGTTGGGGGAATGCTTTGGACAAAAGCCGGTTCTGACGCCGCTTTGTTTTATGGAGCCGCAATGATGGCTGTCGGCTTATTAACATTTCTCCATTTAAATAGGCACAAGAAAGTTTTATAATTATTAAGTATGTCAGCCCGCATAGCAATTAATGGTTTTGGAAGGATAGGCCGGCTTTTTTTCCGGGCCGCCTTTAAGTCGGCGGACCAAGCCACCGCTACGGTGGGGCGGGCAGGCCTTGATATTGTCGCTATCAATGATTTAGGCGACATTGAAAACCTCGCTTATTTATTGAGATACGATACTATCTATAGGCAATTTTCGGAAAGCGTTAAGGTGAAAGGCAATGAATTGATTGTTGGCAAAAAGAGAGTAGTGGTATTGCGGGAAAAAGACCCGGCTAAATTGCCGTGGAAAAAAATGGGAATTGACGTGGCGGTGGAATCCACCGGAGTTTTTGAGACATTTGAAAAAGCCAGAGCGCATCTTGTCGCCGGAGCCAAGCGGGTAGTGCTGACTGCGCCGGCTAAAGATGAAGACACCAAAGACGCCAAAACCGTTTTGCTGGGCGTGAACGAGGAGCAATTTAAAACCTGTAAAATCACTTCCAACGGTTCTTGCACGACCAATGCCGCTTCGCCGGTGGCGGCGATAATGGCGGAAACAGTCGGCATTAAAAAAGCGGCTTTGAACACCGTGCATGGCTATACCGCGACGCAGAATTTAGTGGATGGTCCGACCAGAGGCAAAGATTTTCGCCGCGGCCGGGCCGCCGCTCAAAATATCTCTCCTTCTTCTACCGGCGCGACCATTGCGGTCAGCCGCGCTTTGCCGGAATTGGAAGGAAAATTTGAAGGCGTGGCAATGAGAGTTCCGGTAGCCACCGGTTCTATAGCGGATTTTACTTTTTTGGCAGAGAGAAAAACTTCCGTGGAGGAAATTAATAATATCTTTAGAAAAGCCGCCAAAGATAAACGCTGGAAGGGAATTTTAAAAGTTACCGAAGACCAGATTGTTTCTTCGGATATTATCGGCGAACTGTACGGCGCGATTGTGGATTTGAGAATTACGCAAGTGATAGACGGAGATTTTGTTAAAGTATTTTCCTGGTATGATAACGAGGCGGGATATGTTTCCACATTAGTGGGACATGTCTTAAAAGTGGCGGAGAATTTATAATTGAATTTAAATTATTCTAATTTTTAATTGACCTAATTATTTTAATCAATGTCTAATTTCCGAAGTCGTTGGGATTTGATTAGGTTAATTAGAATAATTAGTCATTAGAGTAATTATTGTTTATGTTAATCTACATCGGCGCTGACCATCGGGGTTTCAAACTTAAAGAAGCGCTGAAAAATTATTTGAAAGAGAGCGGCTATCAGGAAGTAACGGATGCCGGCAATCATCAATATGATAAAAATGACGATTACCCTGATTTCGGCGTTAAGGTTGCCGAAAAAGTGAGTTTAGACCCGGAAAATTCCCGCGGGATTTTGATTTGCGGTTCCGGCGTGGGAATGGATATTGTAGCGAATCGTTTTGCCAATGTCCGTTCGGTTCTGGCATCCAATCCGGAACAAGCTGAGGACTCCCGTATTGATGACAATACTAACATTCTTTCCCTTGCCGCCGACTTTTTAACCGAAAACGAGGCGAAAAAGATTTTGACTATCTGGCTGCAGACGGATTTTTCCGAAGAAGAGCGTTTCCGCCGCCGGCTGGAGAAAATAGATAAGATAGGCAAATAGTTTAACTTGTTTTTAATCGTTATTTACAATTATTTTTATTTTATGTTATTTTATTAATAGGCGAGTTTTGAAAACTTCATATGGAGGATAGATGATACTGCAAGGCGTTCGCGATTTGGTTTTAATCCGCCACGGAAAATCTGTCAGAAACATTGCGGAAAAATCCGGACCATTTTTTAAAAATGATGATGCGCGGAAAAAATTTGGGGCGGTCAGGGACCGCTTGATTCCTCTTACTCAAAAGGGCATCCGGCAAGCAAGAAAAGTCGGCGGAGGATTGAAAAGAAAATTCGGCATTCCCGATTTATTATTTCATTCCGGTTTTTTACGGACTATAGAAACAACTGATGGGATTTTAATGGCCTATTCTAAAAAAGAATCGGCAAAATTTAAGGTTTTAGAAAAGCATTTAATTAGAGAACGAAATTCCGGTTATTTTATAGATTTTACCGAAAAAGAAGTTCGGGAATTTTTTCCTTGGTGGAATAGTTACTGGCATAATCACGACCGGTTTTTAACAGCGCCTTTTGGCGGGGAAGATTTTATTAGTATGGCCGAAGGACGATTACTGACTTTTTTAAAATCTCTGGAAACGATTTCTTATAAAAAGGGCGGAAAGAAAATTTTTGTGGTTTCGCATGGCCGGGCGATTCTCGGATTGCGTTATCTTTTAGAGGATTGGAGTTATAAAAGAATGAATAGGGCGTTGGCGCGTGAAAATCCGCCGAATTGTTCCGTAACTTATTATAAATTTGACGCTTGCGGCCGGCCGCATCTGCAGTTTGCTAACAGAATTTTTAGGAAATAACCCCGGCTTGCGGGGTTTTTTATTTTATCCAAAAGGTTAGGCGTTTAAATAAAGTTTTACGGTTTTATGTTAAAATTTAAATATGGAAGTTATACCGGCAATCAACGAAACCGATTTTCGGTCAGTGAAAAGCAAAATGCGGCAAGCAAAAGAAATGGGCGCGAAATGGACGCATTTGGATGTAGCGGACGGGAAATTTACCCGCAATACTCTTTGGAATAATCCGGCTAATTTGGAATCGCTAAACCTCAAACCCTCTACCCCAAACCCTAAATTAGAAGTTCATTTGATGGTTCAAAATCCGGACGAGGTTTTGGATGAATGGCTGGACGCGAAGGTGAAACGGGTGATTGTCCATTTGGAATCGGTAAAGGATTTGGATGTGATGAAAATGAAATGCGTGGCTTTTGATACGGAATTATTTATTGCGGTTAAGTCGGATACGCCGGTGGAGCGGCTTTTTGCGCACGAAGGCATAGCGGACGGTTTTTTAATTTTAGCGGTAAATCCGGGATTGGCTGGCCAAAAATTCCAAGAGACACAGTTGGGGAAAATTAGGACTTTGCGCCAGAAATTTCCTGATGTTAAAATTGAAGCAGACGGCGGAGTGAATTTGGAAAATGCTTCGCGCATTAAAGAAGCTGGGGCAGATATTTTAGTTTCGGCTTCGTATATTTGGATGAATAAAAATCCTAAAAGCGCCTATCTTGACTTATTAAATATATAGTGCTATAATTATTTTGATTTCGCAAAGTGCGAAATTGAAGCACATTATACAAAAAAGGAGGTGATGAGGATGATTGAGGCGAGCATAGACTACTTGGCTTGTTTTTTGGCATTGGCAGGATTATTCGGCCTGCTTTTGTTGATACGGCCGTATGTTAAAGAGCTTAAAGAGAAGCGTAAGGCACAAATCGCGGCTTGCAGTGGACATTGTTGGGAACTCAATATGCCTGCGACGCCAGGTGTTACGGGGCTCAATTGGTTTAATTGCAAGAAGTGTCCAGCAATAAAGAATTAAAGACGACGGCTATATGATATTTTTCTAATAAAATGCCCACGAGAGTTTACTTTCGTGGGCATTGCTTTTTTAAATACTTTTTTGTAGCTTAAAATTATTAAGTTATTATACAAATAAGAGGAGACAGCAAATAAATGAGGCCCATAATTAAATTTTGTTATAAATTTAACCCCCCGTTTATATCTTACTATCTGATAAGATAGTAGGCGAAAATAAGGAATTTTAATCAACCACCTCGTAGCAAGCTGACAAGAAATAGTTTTTATTAAATTTTTAATTGCTTTGAATTATACTATCTGATAGGATAGTATAATATCTTGATATGGAAAAATTGATTAGAACGCCAAAAAATTTAGAAAAATTAATTTGGGATGAGTTATTGCGGGAATTTAATAAAGCAAAATCTTTAAAAGAAATAGATAGGTTATTTGATATTTTGACCACTGCGCAAGAAAGAGAAACAATTGCCAGGCGATTAGCCACTCTTTCGCTTATAAGAAAGGGCCTAAGTTATAAAGAAATTAGCAGAAGATTATGGGTTTCTCCCATTACTATTAGCAGGATTAAAAAATCTATTATTAGCAATAATGGTTACAAGAGTTACTATTGGTTTAAAAGAGGTAATATAAAAGAATTAAAACTCGATCGCCGTCCGTTGTCGGTGTCGGGGTCTGTTTTTAGCAATTGGTTTGACCACATTGCTTTCCTGATAGAAAATGCTCCGCAGAAAAACGGTCCTCGCTGGAGATTTTTGAATTACGGTAAAAAATAATAAAAATAAAAATCTAATTATATTGTACTATCTGATAGGATAGTAGGATTTTAAATAGAATATTACAGATTATTAAAAATGTTGTAGATTATCAAAAGATTTCATTTTTTAAAAAGAATCAATTTTAGGATATAATTATTTTAATGGAACTTCACGAAAAGAAACTTCAATTTTTGGAAGAGATGGCGAATAAAATCCGGCGGGATTTGATTGGGGCGCTGATTGAAGCGAAATCCGGGCATTCTGCCGGTCCGCTTGGGATGGCGGATATTTTTGCCGCTATGTATTTTCATGTTTTAAATCACCGACCCAGCCAGCCGAATTGGCCGGACAGGGATAGATTGATTTTGTCTAATGGTCATATTTGTCCGGTGCAGTATGCGGCTATGGCTAATGCCGGTTATTTTCCGGTTGAAGAATTTAAGTCCACGCTCCGCAAGCTGGATTCTCGGTTTCAGGGCCATCCGCACCGTGGTTCTTTGCCGGGATTGGAGACCACTTCCGGGCCGCTTGGTTCTGGAATTTCGCAGGCCATTGGCATGGCGCTGGCGGCGCGTCTTAATGGAGGGAAATATCGCGTATATTGTTTGACCTCTGATGGCGAGCATCAGGAAGGGAATACTTGGGAGGCGATAATGTTCGCGGGAAAGCAGAAATCAAAATTGAATAATTTAACCGTAATTATGGACAGGAATAATATTCAGATTGACGGGTTTACGGAAGAAGTGATGCCTTTGGAGTCGCTTAGAGAAAAATATGAATCGTTCAATTGGCATGTGATTGAAGTAAATGGCCATGATATTCAGGAATTCGTGTCGGCGGTTAATGAAGCGAAAGCGATATACGAAAAGCCGACCGTTATTATCGCTCATACAGTTCCGGGCAAGGGCGTAAGTTTTATGGAAAATAATTATTTGTGGCACGGCAATCCGCCGGGCAAGGGCCCGGAAAATCTGGTTCCGAAAGAAAGGCAGGGCGCGGAAGCGCTGAAAGAACTGCGGACTTTGCAGGGGCAGATTAAGTCCGAGCATGAGTAATTAATATGTTATAATAAGATTTAATCGTTAAAAGGTCGTAATTTTTAAATTAAAAAAATAATATTATGCATATGATGAATGGAGAACATTCTAAATTTCATTGGTATTGCTGTTGGCGGCCAACGGTTAAATTGGTCTTTTGGTTTGCCGCTGTCGCGTCATTGGCGATGGCTTGGTACGCGGTTTATAAAAAAGGATTGGTTTTCGGATTGGAGCCATTGGCCTGGTATTGGAATGCCTTGGTACTTGGCGTTTTGTCCATGGGTAAAATGGGCAAGAGCCACGGTTATTGCGGCGCTTGCATGCCGGAGAAAAATAGCGGAATGTAGAAAATTCTCGAGAATTTTCATAGTAGCTCTGTTTTGCGGAGCTACTCCAAAATACTTGAGAAGTTGAAATAATTCTCATGCTCAACAAAAACGCAAAATTATCTGTTAAAATTTTTGCTCAGGATATTGAACAAAAACCGACTCGGGACGGTTACGGAGAGGGCTTAGTTTTTGCCGGTGAGGGAAATTCCAATGTGGTGGTTTTGTGCGCCGACTTGACTGAGTCCACTCGTTCGGAAGCGTTTTCAAAAAAATTTCCGGAAAGATTTTTTGAAGTGGGCGTGGCGGAACAAAATCTTGCCACCATTGCCGCCGGAATGGGCATAAGCGGAAAAATTCCTTTTATTTCCTCCTATGCCACTTTTTCTCCGGGCCGGAATTGGGAGCAGATTCGTACTACGATTTCTTATAATGATTCCAATGTAAAAATCGCCGGCGCTCATGCCGGAATTTCCGTCGGACCGGACGGCGCCACTCATCAGGCGATTGAGGATATCGCCACTATGCGGGTGATGGCGAATATGAAGGTTTTTGTTCCCTGCGATGCCATTGAGGCGAAAAAAGCGACTGTAGCGGCGGCAAAGTTATGGGGGCCGGTTTATCTGCGTTTCGGCAGGGAAAAAATGCCGGTTTTTACCACTGAAGAGACCCCATTTACGCCTGGAAAAGCGGAAATTTTTTGGGAATCATCCGGAAAAGGGAACCGCGCTAAGAAACCACAAGCTGCTATAATTGCCTGCGGCTCGCTGACGCACTATGCTTTATTAGCGGCTAAAGAATTGGATGAGGAAGGGGTCGGCGTTTGTGTGGTTAATTGCCATACCATTAAGCCGCTTGATGAAAATACGATTTTGGAAATCGCCAAGCGGTGCGGAGCAGTGGTTACGGCGGAAGAACACCAGATTTCCGGCGGTTTAGGCGGGGCGGTCTCCGAATTTTTAGTTAAAAAATATCCCGTGCCGATGGAGTTTATCGGGATGAAAAATGTTTTCGGCGAATCCGGCGAGCCAAAAGAACTGATGGAAAAATACGGCATGGGCGTTAAAGATATTAAAAATGCGGTTAAGAAAGTAATAGCGAGGAAAAAATAAATTTTATCGCGAATCGGAATGCGAGTATAAATTTATGATAATAAAAATAAAAAACGAAGAATTGGTCAGAGAGCTTATTGGCGAAGTAAAAAATTTTCCAAAGTATACAACTCAAATTATAAATTTAGCAAATCAAAACGCCCAAGGAACTAGACCAAGAGTAGTCGGTCAATTATCAGAGCTCATACAAGAATGCCCTGAAAAAACTTATATTGGTTGGAAAAAATGGTATCTTTCCAAACATCCTAAAGCTATTGAAAACGCAACAGAAAAAATTACCGAAATGATTGATAATTTGGAGAAAGCTTTAAAGAAAATAGATAAATCAATGATTAAAAGATGGGCAGAAGATTTGATATTAGAAAAAACTTTTGTCGGCCTAAGATTTCAGGAAGCGATATTAAAGAAAGTGGCAGGAATTAAAAATGTTGATTATAGATTAGCCGAACGGGCAGAAGAATCAAAAGGAATAGATGGTCTTATTGGAAAAACGCCAGTATCTATAAAACCTATTACTTATAAATTAAAAAAATCTTTAAGAGAAGAAATTAGACATAAAATCATTTTTTATAGCAAAACCAAAACTGGATTAGAAATTGATGCGAGCGAGGTGTTAAAATAATAAGATATGGCTACTAATCATAAAATTATTATAGGAGATTCAAGAAATATGGCTGAAATTCAAGATGAATCTGTCCAGCTTATTGTTACTTCGCCGCCATATTGGCAAATTAAAGATTATGGCAATAAAAACCAGATTGGTTTTAACGATACTTATGAGGAATATATTAATAATTTGAATCAAGTTTGGTTTGAATGTTATCGGGTTTTAGATCCCGGTTGCCGATTGAGCATTAATATAGGAGATCAGTTCGCCCGAGCCGTAACTTATGGCCGTTATAAAATTATTCCAATAAGAACAGAGATTATAAAATTTTGCGAATCCATCGGTTTTGATTATATGGGAGCGGTTATTTGGCAGAAAATGACTAATATGAAAACCAGCGGCGGCGCTTCTGTTATGGGCTCTTATCCTTATCCACGCAATGGGCATTTAGCCATTGATTATGAATTTATTCTTTTATTTAAAAAATTAGGTAAAGAAAAAAATAATGTTTCAAAAGCCATTAAAGAAAAATCAAAATTAACTAATGATGAGTGGCGTCAATATTTTAAGGGTCATTGGAATTTTTCCGGAGCCAAACAGGATAAACATTTGGCAATGTTTCCTGATGAGTTGCCTCGTCGACTTATCAAAATGTATAGTTTTGTTGGAGAAAATGTTTTAGACCCATTTTTAGGAAGTGGCACTACCTCTAAAGTAGCGAAAGAATTAAAGAGAAATTCTATTGGATACGAAATTAATAAAGAATTTTTACCTATTATTAAAACTAAAATAGGCAGTAATAACTCTTTATTTGAAGGCAGGGATAAAATTGACACTTTTTTTCAAAATAATACAATAGCTGAAAAATTAAATTTTAATTTGAAATTAGTAAAAAATGATAGTTTAATGAATAACCGAATTAAGCATTCAGATTATTGGAAAGAGCTTAAAAGCAAATTAATTCAATGATGATATTTGATATTGTTACAATCGGTTCGGTGACGAGAGATAATTTTTTGGAATCGGATTACGAAATTATCAAGTGGCTGAAAGCGCCATCCGGAGAGGCGTTAATTTTACCGTTTGGAGAAAAGTTGGAAGTGGAAAAAGTATATTCCACTATCGGCGGAAACTCGGCCAATGCCAGTATAACTTTTGCACGACAAGGATTTAAAGCCGCTTGCTTCGGAAAAATCGGCAATGATTTGTCTGGACGGGAGATAAAAGAGCGATTGCGAAAGGAGAAAGTCCGGCCGCTTTTCGCGGTTTCTAAAGTTAAGCCGACTGCCTATTCCGTTCTTTTATTAAAAGGCGGCGAGCGGACGATTCTTGGCTATCATGGCGCTTCGGATATGATGACGAGCGGAGATATTCCTTGGAAAAGTTTAAAAGCCAAGTGGTGGTATTTATCGCTTGCCGGAGAGTCGGATAAATTTTTAAAGCCGCTTTTGCTTTTTGCGCGCAAAAATAAAATTAAAGTGGCTTTTAATCCGAGCGGGCATCATATTCGGCATAAGCGGAAAGAAATTTTGTCTGTTTTAAAAGATTTGGCGTTTTTAGTTTTAAATAAAAGCGAGGCGGCGGATTTATTGAGGATATCTTTTAAAAAGGAAAAGGAGGTCTTTAAAAAATTGGATAAATTGACTCCGGGAATCGTGGCGGTGACAGACGGGTCAAGTGGTGTCATTGTTTCTGATGGCAAATACTTATATAAAGCGGGAATTTTTTCTGAGAAAAAATTAGCAGACCGCACCGGAGCCGGAGACGCTTTTGGAAGTGGGTTTGTGGCAGGGTTCATGGAAAAATTGCAAGATTGTAATATTACAGAATTACAAAAATCAAAAGATAAATTAGTAATTAGCAATTTGCAATCAGCAATTAAATATTCTATCCGTCTTGCTTCCGCCAATGCCACTTCGGTTGTTGAAAAAGTCGGCGCCACCGAAGGAATCCTTACTAAAAATCAGTTTCAGTCCGCGAGATGGAAAAGTTTTCCGGTTAAAATAAGCCAGTTAAGATAATTTATTTTTATGAGAAATGCCGCTGATACAATTGCAAAAATATTGAAAGCTGATAAGCATTCCATATATAAAATGGAAGACAGGTTATCGGCGATTACAGGAAAGAAAGAGGTGTTAGAAAAAATTATTGAAGAAAATAATCAGCAAGTTAATAACCGCCTTCTTGATTTGGGCGTTTCGCGAAATGCTTCGGTTAAAGAAGTTCATGATGCCCTTATTTCTAAAATTGAAGCGGACGATAATTTAATTTTTAACGCTTTAGGGGGAATGGTTTGCGACAGTCAGAATGACTGCAATAAAATTTTAAAATTGGCGCAAAAAGTCGCAGCTTCCAATCACGGATTTTTTTTAAAGAAAGAGGTGGCGCGCAAATTTTTATTTAATGAACCGCCGAAAAAGATAATGGAGTTTTTGGGATATGAATCGGTTGAGGAAATGTTAAAAAAAGAAAGTTTGCTGGAAATTTACAGCGGACTCCGTTTTTTGGAAGGCAACGAATGGCAGAATAAAGTATTTTTTAAACAGTATGAAAAATTAACTCCGGACGATTTTGAGGAGCGGCCCGTGGCTATTCATACGCTTAGTCCGAAATGGAATGAGGCAACCAAAAAATTCGTTTTGAAGAAATGGCATAATATCAGCCATCTTAAAGAATTGGGAGTGGTTTTTGTCATACCGATATCGCTTGGCATATCCGGTGAAGTTTTAAGAATGTTAAGTTTGGTTTTCCACTATTTGCACGAAATTCCATTTTATTCCGATTTATTTAAAATTATCGCTAAAGTTCCGGAGACATTTTCAGAAAATTTTGTATCATTATTGAGGGGTGATGTTTTAGAACGGCATTTGGCGGATACGGAAAAGTTTTCTTTTTTAGTAATTCAGCGATATTTGGCCAAGGATGATGAAAATGATTGGCGGCTTTTTTATCCGCATATTAATCCGGAAGCAACGCATTGGCTTAGGGCAGAAGAAGATTTAGTAAAAATGGCGGGGGAAATTGACGGCTTTAGCGGAGAATTAGCATTTTGGCGTAATTTGGATTGGGTCGGCGATTATTTTAAAGATGAAGTCGGCGAAGATGTTTTGGTAAGTTTTAATTTGGTGGATTCAGTAATGAGCTTGGTAAGAGAAAAAGAATTGATTAAATACCTTTATCACCATCAGGAGGCGCTTTGGAATAAGATTTTTATGGAGTATTTTAGCAACGAGCAGTTGGAGAAGTTTTCTAAAGAGTATTTATTACAAGGATACTTTGAAATTTAATATGAAAAATTTATATCAGATTTTAAAAGAAGCGGAGAAAAAGAAAATTGCGGTCGGGCATTTTAATGTTGCGGAGACCTCGGTTTTAAAGGCAATTTTTGAGGTAGCAAAGGACTTTGGCGTACCAGTGATTATCGGCACCTCTGAAGGCGAAGCGGGATTTTTAGGCAGAAAGCAGGCAGTGGCGTTAGTTAAGAGTTTGCGTAATGAGTATAAATTTCCTATTTTTTTAAATTCCGACCACACCAAGTCATTTGATGAGGTAAAAAAAGCCGTGGCCGCCGGTTATGACGCCGTTCTTTTTGACGGCGGAACTTTGCCGTTCGCGGAAAATATCCGGCAAACGAAAAGAGTTGTTAAGTATGTAAAGTCAAAAAATTCGAAAATTTTGGTGGAAGGTGAACTGGGCAATATCGGCAGTGGTTCTATGATTAGAAAGGAGTTGCCCAAAGGGGCGGCAATTAAGCCGGAAGATTTAACCAAGCCGGAAGACGCGGCGCGGTTTGTGAAGGAAACCGGCGTGGATATGCTGGCGCCGGCAGTAGGGAATATCCATGGGATGCTTGTCCCTCACCCTTCAAGTCCTGGCGCAAAGCGCCTAGACCTGATAAAGCGGGACTTGAAGGGTGAGGGATTTGTTACCGCTGGCTATGACTATCCTTTAGACATTGATCGTATCCGTGCCATTAAAAAAGCAGTAAAAATTCCGTTAGTGCTTCATGGCGGTTCGGGAAATACCAATTCTGATTTTTTGGCGGCGATTGATGCCGGTGTCACTATTATCCATATCAGCACCGAGTTGCGATTGGCTTGGCGAAAAGGTTTAGAACGAGGATTAAAAGAAAATCCGGAAGAAATCGCTCCTTATAAAGTTTTATTTTCGGCAGTAGAGGCGGTTAGAGAAGTAGTTAATAAAAAGTTGAAATTATTTAATAAGCATTGACCTTTCCATATTTTTTAGTTATATATAAAATATAGATTATGCAAGAGATTAAAGATATTAAAAAAAAAATCGCCCCTATATTATTAGAAAACGATGTTCAATTCGCTGGAATTTTTGGTTCTTACGGGCGAGGAAATGAAAATGAAAACAGCGATATTGATATTTTAGTAAAGTTTAAAAGTTCTAAGAGTTTACTGGATATTATAGGATTAGAAATAACACTTTCAGATTTTTTAGGTTTAAGAGTTGATTTAGTAACTGATCAGGCCCTTTGTCCGCACATTAAAAAAGAAGTTTTAAAGGATTTTCGGCTTATTTATGGCGAAAGATAAACTTTATATTGAGCATATTTTGGAATCTATTGCTAAAATTGAAAAATTTATACATAATTTGGATTTAGATTCTTTTGGTAAAAATGATTTGGTTCAAAGTGCCGTGATGAGGGAGCTGGAAATTATCGGCGAAGCGGCTAAGAAAATATCAGATGAATTTAAAAATGAACATTCTGGCATTGTTTGGAAACAGATTGCGGGTATGCGCGATAAATTAGCTCACGATTATTTTGAGATTGATGTTGGCGCTGTTTGGAAAACCGCAAAAGAGGATTTGTTAAATTTAAAAACCGATTTAACTAAGAAATAACCTTTATAAGATTTTAGCGGCGGCAACGGATTTAGTAAGAGCTTTTTCTTGAATTTTTTATAGATATATAGTATTATTATAAACTATGGAACTTGCAGTTCAAAAACGCGATATTTTAGGGCGAAAAACACAGCATTTGCGCAAAAAGGGCTTGGTGCCGGCGGAGCTTTACGGAAGGGGTTTGGAAAATCTCCATTTAAGCCTGTTCGCGAAAGAATTTAAAAAAGTGTTTAAAGAAGCCGGAGAAAATACGATTGTTAATGTTGTTGTCGGCGGCGAGCGGCATCCGGTTTTGATTCAGGAAATATCTTATCATCCGGTAAGCGATGAAATAGAAAGCGTTGATTTTTACCAAGTGCGGATGGATGAAAAATTAAAAGTTAAGGTGCCGCTGGAATTTATCGGGACCGCTCCGGCCGTAAAAGAGAAGAACGGCATATTGGTTAAAGCGATGCAGGAAGTGGAAGTGGAGGCCCTGCCTGCCGACATTCCGCGCGAATTTAAGATTAGTTTGTCAAATTTAACCGAGATTGGCCAGAGCATTTATGTTAAGGATTTGGACGCGCCGGTTAAGGTTAAAATTTTAGTAAGTTCGGAAACGGTATTGGCTACGGTTACCGCTAAGATTACGGAAGAGGAGGAGTTAGCGATGCAGAAAGCGGGAACAGTGGAAGAAGTGAAAGTGGAAACGGAAGAAAAGAAAGCCGAGCGCGATGCTACTAAAGCCGCGATTGGAGAAGCCGCGCCGGCGGCAGAAACGAAGACCGCACCGGGAAAAGAAGCTTCCAAAGTAGGAAAAGAGGCGCCAAAGAAATAATGTTATAATTGGGGTATATGAGGTTAAAACCCCGTGTTTTGGTTGATATTAAACGGCTAAAACCCAATCATTTTTTAGCCAATGGATTTCCTCGTCTTGATTTAAGCCGGGGCCGGATTTTCCGGATACCGATTATTTTTTTAGGAAAAATCGCGACTGTCGCGGCAGTTTTTTCCTATCTGGCTTTTGGTTCGGTTTTGGCTCCGGTGGGGCATAATCAATTGACGCTTGCCGCCCAAAGCGACGAAGAGCGCCAGCAATTGGAAAAACAATTGCAGGATTTGGAATCGCAAATTACCCAGTATCAAACCACCGTTGATAAATATAAAGGACAAGGCAAAGACCTTCAGGGAGAAATTGACCGCTTGAACGCGAAAATAAATAAAATAAATCTGCAGATTAAATCTATCCAGCTTTCTTTAAAAAAATTAGTTGAGGAAATTTCCGCTAATCAGGGACAGATATCGGCCACCGAACAAAAAATCGGGCAAAATAAGCAAATTTTAGAAAGGGCGCTTCAGAGCATTTATGTAAATGAAAACTTCAGCATTGTTGAGATTTTATTGAGACAGCCAAAATTGTCGGATTTTTTTGGAGACGTAAGCGATTTAATCGGTATTCAGGAAAGCGTTCGGACAATGCTGGAAAAAGTAGTCCAGTTGAGGGCAGAGCTTTTGGATGAAAAAGAAGCGTTGGCGATTAAAAAGAACGATACGGAACAGTTGCGCGTCTATCAGGCAAGCCAGAAAGCGGAGATAGAAAATACCAAGTCCTCAAAAGCCAATGTCTTGGAAATTACCAAAGGCAATGAAAAAATTTATACTTCTTTGCTTAAAGAAACCCAAAAAACCGCCGCCCAAATTCGGAGCAAAATTTTTGAACTTTTAGGAGGCGGCGAACTTACTTTTGAAGACGCGTATAAATTCGCGAAATTCGCCGAGCAGGCGACCGGCGTCCGGGCGGCGCTGGTTTTGGCGGTGCTGGACAGAGAGTCGGCGCTTGGGCAAAACGTGGGCCGGTGCACTTATCAAAAAGCAATGCATCCCACCCGCGATATTCCGATTTTTCTTGAATTGGTAAAACAATTGGGCATTAGTCCGGATTCGGTTACGGTTTCCTGCGCGAATCGGGACGGGCTTTATGGCGGGGCAATGGGACCGGCGCAATTTATTCCTTCCACCTGGAAATTATATAGGGATAAAATTGCCGCAGTTACCGGCAGTAATCCGCCTTCGCCGTGGCGCAATTCTGACGCGTTTATGGGAACGGCGCTTTATTTAAAAGATGCCGGAGCGGCTAATGCCGCGCTTTCTCAAGAACGGATTGCCGCGGCGCGTTATTATGCCGGCGGCCGCTGGAGGACTTATTTATGGACTTACGGAGATAGGGTGGTAACGCAAGCGGAAAGATTTCAGAAGGATATTGACATTTTAAATTCTTAAGAATTTAAAATGAATTCTTATGGCTGCTTTTTTATTGCTGCTTATTAATTTTTTTTAAAAGAGCATTCAAGTCGCCTTCCAAGACCTTTTCTATATTGTGGACTTTCACATTAAATCGATGGTCTGTTATCCTATCGTCCGGGAAGTTATAAGTCCGGATTTTTTCCGAACGGTCAGCGGTGCCGACCTGAGCTTTGCGCTCAGCAGTGAGCTTGCCGAACTGTTGTTCTTGCTGGATTTCATAAATTTTTGCCCGCAGAATTTCCATTGCCCGTTCGCGGTTGGCGTGCTGATTCCGTTCTTCCCGGCAGGAGACAACGATGCCAGTTGGTTTATGCAAGATTCGCACCGCCGATTCTATTTTATTGACATTTTGCCCGCCCGGGCCGCCGGCGCGCGAAAAAGTAACCTCCAAGTCGCCTTGATTGATGTTTACTTCTTTCGGTTCTACTACCGGAAGAATAGCGATGGTGGCGGTGGAAGTGTGCACCCGTCCGGCTTTTTCTGTTTTGGGAATTCTTTGGACTCGGTGGACGCCCGACTCTTGTTTTAACGCGTTAAAGCACTCATCGCCCGCTATTCTGGCAATAAAAGTTTTGTATCCGCCAATCGTGCCCGGACTGGTATCAAGAACGCCAAAACTCCACCCGCGAGCGGCGGCATAGCGCTGGTACATTCTCGCAAGGTCACCGGCAAAAATCGCGGCTTCGTCGCCTCCGGCGCCGGCTCTTATTTCGAGGATAATTTTTTGAATCATGTAATTAGGGTAAAGCCAACAGGATATAACCAACAGTAAATAAAACTATACCCTGAACCCTTTTGGCTCTTGGCTAAATTTATAAAGTTACTTTTTTTGTTTCTTCACTCTCAGCTTTTTTGTTTTCTTTGCGGTTTTGACTGCGGCGGCTTTGGCGCGACGCGCTTTGAATTTTTCCACTTTTCCGGCAGTGTCAATCAGTTTTTCTTTGCCGGTGAAGAAGGGATGGCATTTGGAGCAGATTTCTATTTTGAGCTCCGGTTTGGTTGAACCAACTTCAAAAACTGCTCCGCAGGCGCACTTTACTTTTGCTTTAGAGTAATATGTTGGGTGTATATCTTGTTTCATGAATTTATTTGGATGGATGCTTGCCCCGTACTAAACGCGCAGCTTTAATGCGGGGTCGGTTTTCATAGTTACTATTATACACGATATTTTTTATTTGACAAGGAGCCGGTTGTTAGCTTATGGTTAGATAAGTTGGTTTATTTAAGATGCGGGAGGAATAGCATGACAGACAAGAAAGAAAGTAAAGAAGTTGAATTACGTATTCGGTATGAAAAGAAACAGGGATGGTTCTTTACCAAATGGATTTCGCGCGAAAGGTATTTCGGTAAATTTTTAGAAGAAAATGGAGGGTTAAGGGAACTTTCGTGTTGGTCTCAATAGTCGAAAAAGCTTGAATTATCTAGCTTTTTCGACTG
>MHJG01000024.1:0-13128 GCA_001818695.1 Candidatus Harrisonbacteria bacterium RIFCSPHIGHO2_02_FULL_42_16
TATAAAACTTCAATTTCTTAATTTGCATCCTAACCAATTATTTTAGAAAAAATTGATTAGCCGTTGCGGTGCTTTAAGGGTGAGGGATTATTTAAAAACTTCGCTTTTAAAAATTAAAACCGCGCTGAATTGAACTTTACCGCCGCTTAACTGCGACTGATTAAAAATAAACCGTTCTATGGAGCTATTTCTGCTGAACGATTCCAGCTGTTCCGATAAAATTTCATAAGAATCCGCCACGCCTTCCAATTCCAATTTTCTTTCGGAAATTTTTAAATCGGCGCTGGCATAATAAATCTTTTGGTTGGTTATCTGCTCTAACAACGGAAACACTCTGGAAGAAACAATGTGATTTTCCATTAAACTTTTTAAGTTCGCGAGCTGGGAATAAAATTGGGAGAATTTTTCCTGGTCTTCTTTCGGCACCGACTGGGCAAGCTGTTCAAACTCTTGGTCAATTTCGCTGATTTTAGAAACCAAAAACGGTTCGTAGCCGAAAACCAGCCCTAAATAACTTATTACGGTTGCCAAAAAAATAATTAAAGAAACCGAAAAAAGACGCCAAGGCCACCCGACCGGAAGATTTTCCGGCTCAAATTGTTCTCTGATATTTTGCGCGAATTGCTGTGCCATTCATTTTAAATCAGTTGCCGGAGGCCGAGGCCGACTGCAACGGAAAACGCTGGACCAAGTTCGGCTATCAGCGGCTCAATATCGGAAGAATAGCTGATTTGGGAAAACGGATTTTTTGCCGCCGTCGGAATCGCTGTCTGATTCTGGATATAAGCGGCTATCCCGATCAAATTGGCTCCGCCGCCGGACAATATAATCCGGGCTATTTTTTCTCCGGAACTCTGTTCATAATTATCTTTTAACCGCTGTCCTTCACTTATTATAACATCTAAAATAGGCAGCATCAGTGTGGATAACTCATATTCTCCGCCCGCCCCCCTTAACCCTCTTTGCTTTTTTAAATCCTCCGCCTTTCTTACGGGGATATTCAATCCGGAAGCAATGGTCTGCGTCAGCGAACTGCCGGAAAAATCCGTTTGTCCGCCGGCTTTCATCAGCCCGTTTTTAGCAATCATAAAGCTGGTGGAACGCGAACCGATATTTATAATCAGAACGAGCTTATCAATATCCATTGTTAGCGCCCGGGCATCGCTTAATCCTTCAATTTCTAAAGCAACTAAATTCAAACCGGTGTTCCTGAAAATAATTTTATAAATTTCAATATATTCATTGGGCACGGAAATCAGCAAAATTTGCCTGGTTAAAATTCCTTTGTCGTCTTTATGTTCTCCAACCGCCAGCCAATCAATGGTTACTTCGGAAATCGGAAGCGGCACGTATTGTTTTGCCTGAAATTGCATTGCCTGCCGCATATCTTTCTCCGGCATAATCGGCATATCCAAAAGAGAAGTAAAAGTGGCAAAGGCCGGGATGGAAGCAACGGCGTCGCGCGATTTTACGCCGCTATTTTTTAAAAGAATTTTGAGCAATTCTTCAGTTTTCCGGCTGTCAATTTTCAGAGCGCTAGTCTGAATGGCGTCATTTAACCGTTCCAGATGGCTGTAGGTCTCCAGTAATCCATAATTTAAAAGCTCCGGAGCGGACTTGGATTTTTTCAATTCCACTAATTTTATTGAGGTGGTGCCGATATCCACTCCCAGATATGACTTTGTTCCGAAAAAATTAAATTTCATTACATTATTACTATTTACTTAATTGCTGTTTATTTTTATTATATCAGACAATGAACCAACTCGTTAAAATTAAAGAATTTCTCCTGGATATCCTCTTTCCTCCCCTCTGCCTGAATTGCTCGTCTTCTCTGCAAGAAAAAGAAAAAACCTCCGCTCTTTGCGGCCGTTGCCGCGAAAAAATCACCGTTCACACTACTCTTTTTTGCTCTGTTTGCCGCGCCCGCCTGCCGGATAATAAAAAGACCTGCCACAAAAATTCTTCCTATCTGCTTGGAGCGGCAACCAATTACGACGAGGTTATTAAAAGTATTATTCACCGATTTAAATACAAATTCTGGACGCGCCTAGAAAATCCTTTAAGCGATTTGCTTTTAACTTACACTAAAAATCTCTCGCCGGACGGGTTACTGTTCAAAAATTATACGGTAATTCCGGTGCCTCTCCATAAAAACCGCGAACAGGAACGCGGTTTCAACCAATCGGAACGGCTGGCAAAAATTATCGCTATCCGATACCATTTGCCGATGGAAATTAAAGCGCTAAGCCGCGAAAAAGAAACCAAGCCGCAGGCGGAGCTTAAAAATTGGGAAGAGCGGAAAACTAATCTCGCAAAGTCATTCGTGGTTGCCAATCCAACCGCCGTTAAAGGAAAAAATATTATTTTAATAGACGATGTCTATACTTCCGGCGCCACTATAAACGAAGCGGTTCAGTCCCTCCGCTCCGCCGGCGCCCGAAAAATCATCGCCCTGGTCCTCGCCAAAACCAAATGAAGTTTTATCAATATAAATGGTTATTTTTAATGTAATCCAAAATTTCCGGAATTAACAAATTTTTAAAGGTCTTTGATGATTTGCCGAGAGCTAACAATTTTCTTATCTCGGCGCTGGAAAGCGCTGGGCTTTTATTTTTAAGCATTCGCAAATGTTTTGGTTTTTCCTTGAGCGGAAAATTGCTTCTCCGAATCCCGATAAAATTCAAGTGCCTGAATAGCTCCTTTCCATATTGCCATTCGGATTTCAATTGATTTAACGAATCAGTTCCGACCGCAAAATAAAATTCCCGGTTGGGATATCGCTTATCTAAAATTTTTTTCGTTTTATAAGTATAAGTCGGCGGCTTCTGCCGTAATTCTAAATCAGAGATTTTAACCGGAATTTTAGAATCAGAAAATTTCTTGGCTAACAAAATTTCCAGCATCCGCCGCCGATGCGAGCCGGAAACGGAAATTTTCTTGTCCAAACGGTCGCCGGACGGCAGAAGCCAAATTTCATCAGTCAAAGATTCTGCCAGCAAAATCCGAATAACTTTTTCGTGCCCGGCATGCGGCGGATTAAAAGTTCCTCCATAAATCACTATTTTCTTGTTCATAAACGAATTTCCGATTAATCCAAATCTTCCAGCCAGATTCTAACTTCCGCATCTGAAGGCATGCGCCAATCGCCGCGGGGCGAAAGCGCCACCGAGCCGACTTTCGGACCATCCGGCATTACCGAACGCTTCCATTGATTCTTAAAAAATCTTTCTAAAAAAATTCTCAGCCATTTTTTAATAACTAACCGGGGATATTTCTCGTCAAAAACCCTTTCCGCTAAAAATAAAATCTTCTTTGGGCAGCTTCCCCATCGCAGAAAATGATATAAAAAGAAATCATGCAGTTCGTAAGGGCCGATAAGGTCTTCGGTTTTTTGGGTAATATCTTTTTTGTGGCTGCGGACTAATTCCGGGGAAATCGGCGTCGCTAAAATATCCTTTAATACTTTTCTGGCGCCGGAAAATTCTTTTTGCCCGCTTGCCCATTCCACCAGATACTTTACTAATGTCTTCGGCACGCCGGCATTAACGTTGTAATGGGAAATCTGGTCGCCGGTAAAAGTATTCCAGCCAAGCGCAATTTCGGAAAGATCGCCGGTGCCGACCACTATTCCGCCGGATTGATTGGATTTATCCATTAAAATCATAGTCCGATATCTTGCCTGCGCGTTTTGAAAAACCAAATCCTGGGTTTTACTGTCGTGGCCGATATCTTTAAAATGGCGAAGGCAGGTATCGGTAATGTCAATTTCTTCAAAACTGGCGCCTATGGCCTTTGCTAATTTATAAGCATTATTTTTGGTTCGTTTAGTAGTGGCAAAACCCGGCAAAGTAAAAACGGATATATTTTTTCTTGATAAACCCAAAAGGCCGCAGGTTTTTGCCGCCACCAAAAGAGCCAAAGCGGAATCCAGCCCGCCCGAAACGCCGATAACGAATTTTTTAATGCCGCTGTGCTCCGCCCGTTTGGCCAAGCCGAAGGACTGAATGGAAAAAATTTCTTCCGCTCTTTTATTTCTTTCATTTTGATTAAATGGCGCAAAAGGATGCGAATCAATTTTTCTTTTAATCAACGGCGTCACTTTTACTGAAACATCAACCGTTAAAACCCGAAAATCCTTTTTAATCGGTTCGCGGACAGATTCGCCAAAACTGGTAGTGCGCGTCCGGTCGGTGGAAAGATGTTCTAAATCCAAGTCGGAAATAATAATTTCGCCGGAACGCGAAAACCGTTCGGACTCCGCCAGTAAAGAGCCGTTTTCCGCAATCATGGCTTGACCGCCGAAAACCACATCAGTGGTTGATTCCCGCGCGCCGCAAGAAGTATAAATATAACCGCAAATTCCCCGGGCAGATTGCTGAATAACCAAACTGCGGCGATAATCGGCTTTACCCACTAAATCATTGGAGGCGGAAAGATTAGCGATAATTGTCGCTCCATTTAAGACCTGCAGGGAGCTCGGCGGAATCGGCACCCAAAGGTCTTCGCAAATTTCCACTCCTAAAATCGCTTCCGGACGTTCTTTAATTTGAAACAGCAAATCCGCGCCAATGGGAATTTTTCTGCCGGCAAAATCTATTTCTTTGTTGACTAAATCACGGCTAGCCGCAAACCAACGTTCCTCATAAAATTCTTTATAACCGGGAATATGGGTCTTTGGAACAAAACCGTAAATTTTTCCTCTGCCGAGTACCGCCGCTACATTAAAAAGTTTTCCTTCAAAAACAAGCGGCAAGCCGACTATTAAAATCGCGTTTAGTTTCTTGGACTCGGATTGAATTCTTTTAAGAGCGGCTTCAGCTTTTTCTAAAAGCAAATTTTGCTGGAACAAATCCGCCGCCGTATAACCGGTAACGCTCAATTCCGGAAAAACAATAATGGCCGCTCCTTCGGCAACGGCTTTTTTTGCCAATTCTAAAATTTTCCCCGCGTTATATTCCGGGTCGGCGACTTTAAGCGGCGGCACAACCGCCGCCACCCGCAAAAAACCGAAATTGGCCGCTCCTTTATTCATATTCTTATTTTAAGCGATTGCTTCTTTAGTGTCAATAATACACTATTACTTAAAAAATCTTTTCAGTTCCACTTTCTTTTTGGTCTTAAACGCGTAAAGCCGGGCCGGGCGCTGATGAGCGCCGGTGCGCCTTTCCTTGAGCGGGCGCAAAAGCCCCAAAGATAAAATTTTCTTCCGAAAATTCCTTTTGTCCAATTCCTTGCCGGACACTAATTCATAAACTTTCTGCAAATCCGTTAAAGCGAATTTTTTTGGCAAAAGCGACCAGGCAACATTCGTATACTCTAATTTCGCGCGAAGGCGCGTGAGCGCGCATTCAATAATTCTTTTATGGTCAAAAGCGAGCTTGGGCAAGCCGCCGGCCGGCCACCATTTTGCTTCTCTGGCATCGCTCCCGGCCGAAACCGAAAGAGGCGATGGCACCAGCGCGAAATAAGCAACGGTAACTACTCTGCCTCTCGGGTCGCGTCCCGGATCGCCAAAAGTATATAACTGCTCTAAATACAGGTGACGAACTCCGGTCTCTTCAAAAAGCTCGCGCCGCGCGGCGGCCAATAGCGACTCTTTCCGCTCCAAAAATCCGCCGGGAAGCGCCCACTGTCCCCTAAAGGGCGGATTCTTTCTTTTCACTAATAACATTTGTAAGTTATCATTATAGATAGAAAACAAAACGACATCTGCGGTAACTTTTGGAGATTCAAACCTAATCATGTATTCAATAATACCATATCTTTATTGTATAATCAACACTATATGAAACATTCTAATTTTAAACGAGCCGCGATATTTTATCGCTCCGAAACAGCTAAAGGGCGCGCTTGGAATAAAAAAATTACCGCCTGGCTTCAGGAAAATTATCCTCAAATAAAAATTCTTAATTCTGAAAAACCGCCAAAAAATAAAAAGACGGCTCCGGACTTGGTAATCGCCCTTGGCGGCGACGGAACTATTTTAGAGGCCGCCCGCCGATATCATACCTATAACTCATTGATAATCGGCCTGAATCTTGGCCGGATCGGATTCCTTGCTTCAATTAGAAAAGAAGAGAATTTTTTAAGTGGCTTAGGCCTGATGTTAAAAGGAAAATATAAAGCTGACCCGCGGCTGATGATATCCGCCGCTCTTTATAGAAAAAATAAAACGGTGGTAAAACTGCGCGCCGTTAACGATGTATCGGTTCAAAATTTATCCGGCCTCGTCCAATTAAAAATAAGCGTTAAGGGCCATCCGCTGCAAAATATAAACGGGAGCGGCGTATTAGTGGCTACCGCCACCGGTTCCACGGCTTATAATTTATCTCTTCACGGCCCGATTGTAATGCCGAATATCCGCTGTTTCATTATCACGGAAATTTCCGACCACAATATCCCCACGCCGAGCGTTGTAATAAAGAGGGATGAGACTATCGTCATTGATGTTGAAGATTTTAGAAAACAAAATAAATTTATTATTGCCAAAACCGGCAAAAAAACAGATGTAATTCTAACCATTGACGGCTTTGAAATTATTCCGCTCCAAAAAGGAGATAAAATAATAATTCAGGAGTCCCAACACGCCATCCATTTTGCAGAATTAGATAAAAATTATTTCTTTAAAAGCTTGCAGGAAAAATTCGCGTTTAAATAAAAAAACGGTCGCCATAGGCGACCGCCAAATTATTTTTATTCCAAATCCTTCTGTAGAGCATCAGAAAAATCATCTGTGGTTACAAAAATCGCTCCGGCTTTTTTCATTTCTTTGACCGCCTTTTTTCCATTATCCGGCTGAAGATTCACCGCCCGAATCGCATGATATGCCACCACGACTTTAAATCCAAGCTTTAAAGCATCAAGAACTGTTGCTTTCACGCAATAATCAGTTGCGAGTCCTCCAACCACAACCGTAGTCACGCCTTGCTTTTTTAAAAAATCTCCGAGCTTAGTGCCATTTTCATTTACTCCTTCAAATCCCGAATAACCGCCATCATCCTTAGGATCCATGCCTTTAGAAAATACTGTTACATTCTTCAAATTAAGATCTGGATGAAATTCTGCTCCCCAAGTATTTTCAACACAATGGATAACCCATCCTTTTCCGTCATTACGATTTTTTGCAAAATGAACAGATCCTAACTTGTGCCAATCCCGAGTTACAACCGATAAATCAACTTGTCTGTCTAAATCATTAAGCGGCTCAACAACCTCATCTCCGCCCTTAACCATAAGACTGCCTCGTCTATGATAAAAATCCTTTTGGGGATCCACTTTAATAAGCGCGGTTTTTTCTTTTTTCATAACGCCTCCCTTGCTCGTTCCGCCATAGCGAAATTAGAGCTATCCCGCCTTCGGATTAAAACGCACAATCCGATTGACCTCCGCGTCCCGCCAAACGGGACGCGGAGGTTGGCGAGTTCCGTACGCCTTAATACCTGCACGGCTCATCAAAAGTTCCTGTATACCCGAAAATTTTCTTGAATCTTTCAATATTCTCCGGATTACCTATTGCCTTAGAAAAATTATCGCTTAACTTCACAAGTCCATGACCGCAAGCTTCCACCGGCTTTACCACTAACGAAAGAGGGTCAAGCCCTAAATCATTAGTTAAATTCGTACCCCAACCGAAAACTATATTAATCTTATCTTGAAAGTGATCTTGGAGCTCAAGGATTGTTTTTATATCAAGTCCATCGCTAAACACAATTGTTTTTGTCTTCGGGTCAATCTCCTTTTTGGTATAAAATTCAATTGCTCGCTCGCCAAAAACCAGGGGGTCGCCGGAATCCTGCCTTAGACCTCTCCAGCTACGCGCTTGTTCGTCGGTAAAATCCCGAAAGAAAAAATCGGTTCCATAAGTATCAGTAAGCGCAATAGAAAGCGGTTCGCCATATTCCTGCCACCATAATTGCAATACTTTATTATGTGATTTTTGAATTTCTTGGTCATTACCATGGTACACGCCTGATAAAACCATATACATCTGATGAGCAAAAGTTCCAATCGACCGAATACCGAATTTTCTTGCCAATCCCACATTAGAAATTCCCAAAAGTTGATTAGGAACTTCTTCTAAAAGAAGTTCCGCAACTCGTTCTTGCCATTCTCGAAAAGCTCGGCGGCGAGTTGCAAATTCAATAATCTTCACTCTCGGATTTCTTTTTAAAATCGCTATCTTTTCACGAAGCCGCCTTTCGCCTTCTTTCTGGAGTAAAGATAAGGAAAAATCTCTTTTACGGATAAGTCCTCTGAAGTAAAGCTCGCTAACTATAGATAAAATAAAAATTTCCCAAAAAATCCCTTCTGGCCATTTCGTAGAGCCAGGAACTTCTATACGATAAAATGATCCTTCATTTACTATTTCTAACGGAGATAACCTTAATTGTCCCAAAAAATTAAAAAAAATATCGTCAGAAGAAAGGTTCTTAGGAATATGCGGGTTTTTACGACGATATAAAAGTTCGTCTGGAGTAAAATGTAAACTGCAGACATAGTTCAATTCAGCTCTCAGCTCATTCTCATCAATAAATTCCGGAAGAACGACTTTAACGGTCCGATTCTTAAAAGCATATCTTACCGGCACATCGCGGTAATATTTCCAAGCGATATAAGCCATCGGAAATATGTATTCATCGGTGTCCAAAAGAGAGCGGATAATTGGCTCATCAGCCATAAATGTTCCTCCTTTTCAGTTATCAATTAACGGTGAAGTAATCGTACTGCTGATTGCTTCCGCCGTCAACCCGCTACTTTTAGTGTATTATATACACTAATGTCTGTCAAGCGGCCTACTTCCCTAAACTATTCCTTTTCAAAAAAAGCGTCATTTTGCCGACATCTTCCGGTTTGCCGAAATCCAGCCAGAAATTCTTTAAATCGGTTACTTTGACTTTTTGCCGTTTGGCTAAAAGCGATAAAGCGTCAGTAATTTCATATTCGCCTCTCGGCGAAAGGCCAACTTTCTCCGCGGCTTCGTAAATTTCCGGAGTGAATTTATACATTCCGGAATTTATGCGGTTGGAAACCGGGTTAGGATTCCGCTCGTCTATACGGATAAGCAGATTATCTTCGCCCGCGACGATAGTGCCGTACTTAGCCGGGTCAGCCACGCGATACCCTCCCACATAGCAATAACTGTCGCCAAGCGTTTGAAAATTCCGCAAATCATCCAAGGAATATAAATTATCTCCCATCACGGCCGCGAATTGCTCGTCTTTCACAATATCCTTAACCGCCAGCAGAGGCATTAAAGTTCCATACTTTTCTTCTCCGAATAATTCAAACTGGTTGACGGCGCTGAAAAACGGAAATTCTTTTTTATATCGGCGGATAAATTCTTCCATCTTGAGAGATAAATATCCGGTAACCATAATAATCTCGCGAAAACCCGCGTTGGAAACATTTTTAAGAAGATGGTGCAGAAACGGCTTGCCGCCCACTTCTATCAGATGTTTCGGCTTATCCAAAGACAAATCCTTCATTCTTGTTCCCCGCCCGCCCGCGAAAATAACAATTTTTTTAATCATAAGTTTTATTTTTTTCTGCTTTCAAACCACTGAATAGTCCGTTTCAACCCTTCTTCAAATTTTATTTTCGGCTTATAGCCAAGCCATTTTCCGGCTTTGGAAATATCGGCGTGAGTATGCCGCACATCTCCCGCTCTTGGGGAACGCTTTTCCAGCTTAAGTTTTCTGCGTGTATAAATTTCTATTAAATTTTTAACCTCGTTAATCATTGTCCGTTCCCCGTGCGCGATGTTAAATGGTTCTCCATTAAATTTTTTCTTTGCCCGCATAGCCAGGATATTGGCGTCCACGACATTATCCACATAACAAAAATCCCGCGACTGGTTGCCGTCGCCTTCAATAAACGCAATTTTTTTCTTGGGAAAATAAACTGCTTCCAGCCAAGCCGCTACTACGGTTGAATAAGGCGAATCGCCGTATTGGCCCGGCCCGAAAACATTAAAATACCGGAGGCAAACTGTATCTAATCCGAATAATTCGCTGAAAACTTTGCAAAACGGTTCGCCGGCATACTTCTGAATGGCGTAAGGCGATTTCGGAGCCGGCGGATTTTCCGATTCTTTGGTCGGCAGTTTCTTAGCGCCTCCATACAGCGATGACGAGGAAGAATAAATAAATCTTTTTACTTTATATTCCGCCGCCTTTTCTAAAAGCGCCACAGTGCCGACAATATTCACTTCACTGGTAAGACGCGGATGTTCAACGGCATAAGAAACCCTGGGCAGGGCGGCAAAATGAAACACATATTCCGGCTTGTGCTTTTTGAAAATCCTATTCAGCAAAACTTCGTCTAAAATTGAACCCTCATAAAAAATAACTCTTTTATCCAAAGCGCCGCGCCGGCCGGTGGAAAAATCATCTATGCCGACAATCGCGGTTTTCGGAAATTGTTTCTTAAAACTTTTTACAAAATTACCGCCGATAAATCCGGCGCAGCCGGTTACTAAAATTGCTTTGGGCATATATTATTAAAATATAAATAATTTTAAAGGGGCAGTCAACTTTTTTTCAAAACCAGGTGGACTCATGGAGAATCGAACTCCAGCATCCCGGATGCAAACCGGGCGCACTGCCACTATGCTATGAGCCCAATACGGGGAGTAGTGGACGATATTAGAACCTATTTCCGAACAACTGCCGACCACCTCTTTATTCCAAGTTTATCTCTGGAGATGGCGAAAATCAATTAGATTAGTTTACCCTACCCCGAGTTACATTATTGTTTTTAACAAAAAAAGCCCAACCTGTAAAAGCGTTGGGCTTCTTCTACGAATTGCTCCGTAGGTTACTGACTTTTGGAGTTTCCTCCGTCACCGATTACGAGGTTCTTGAGGATATTCCCCAAACGGCTCTTTTCTTCCTCAGTGAAGGGCGTGAGTGGGATTCCCCGATTGGACATCTCCTTTTTGAGGTCGTTCATCATCTTGTGAAATGGGGGCGGTATGTTGTCGTCTCCCAGTTCCTTCAGCTGCGCCTCACAGTCTGCCAAGACCTTTCTCAGCTCATTGGCGGACAAGTATTTGGTACAGTACTCGATGATGCCTTCATACAATCTTCGCTCTCCGACGTTGGGAATCGCCACCTCGATGTACTCCATATATTCCGTCCTTACGAGCTTGGCTGTAATTTCTTTTCCGAACATACTACCTCCTCTGCTTGATTTTGTTGTTCGAGAACAGCTTTACAACTTAAATAAAGCATAGCACAATAATGCTAATCTGTCAATGGCGGAAGGTGGAGGATTCGAACCTCCGAGGGGATTTCTCCCCAACCGCATTTCGAGTGCGGCGCGTTAGACCACTCTGCCAACCTTCCAAATATATACTTAAAATAACAAAAAATCCGCCCCATGAAAAGCGGAATGGATTTTTTGTTTTGAAATTTCAAAATCTACCTTAAGAAAGGTGCTTGGAAACAAGCTTGGTCATTTCAAACATATTGACTGTCGCCTTTCCTCCAAAGACCTTCTTCAAATTCTCATCAGCGTTAATGTTCCGCCTATTTTTCTGGTCTTGAAGATTATTTTTCTTAATATATACCCAAAGCTTTTTTACCACTTCACTGCGGGGCATCGGTCCTTTTCCAACTACCGCGGCCAAGTCAGAGCTTACGGAAAGCGGTTTCATAAATGCAGAGTTTGCCATAATTTTTAAATTTGATAATTATTTTATAATTACAGGTTCTTGCGACCTTTTTGATTATTGAAATTAAGCATAGCACATTTATAGGGGGTTGGCAAACAAAAAGTCCGTACGCCAGATAGCGCGCGGATTTTTTGTTTTAAAATTTATAGCTATAAACTCTACTTATTTCTTGGCTCCCATAATGCGGAACATTTTAGTGCCGCAGTTTGGACAAAAGCCAGTCATCGCCCTCCTCTCCTTTCCGCCCTTTCCTTTCATAGCCACCTCTTTCGCATCTTTCATTTCTCTCTTCTCTTTACATTTTACGCAATATCCCGTTACTGCTTCTGATCCCGTTACTGCTTCTGCCATAAAAATTTATGTAAAAAATTAGAATTTGAAACGACCTTTTGATTTCAAAACTAACTATACCATATCCCGCTTATAAAAGGGACAGTAAATTTTTTCGGCGGCAAATCCGGCAAATTAAACGGCTGAGCGCGCCCGCGGCGCCGGAAATGAAAATTCGGACGTCCTAAAATTTTCAATATCCAAAACTGCGGATAATTCAACTATTTTCCTTCACGGAAATACAGCTTAAAAATTTACCGATCCCCCGTTGTATGCATTCTAAAAAGGACTCGCAAAATCAATTGCGCAGTCATTCGTAATAAAACGCGATACGCGGGCAGCTATAATCATAAGGCCTCACGCGATATGATTAAAACTTTGCCCCTTCTATAAGCATGATTCAAAACATTCCTCAATAAATACAAAAAATAAAAGTACAAATATTATTATAGCAAATATAGTTTTAATAATGTAAATAGCCGGACTGTGGAAAACCGGGAAGTAGAAATTCGGTGTTTTTGTAATTAGCCCAGATATATGTCTGGGCTAGCCGAATTTTCACTTCCCGGAAAACAAAAAAGCGCGTTTTTAGGCGCGCCTCAAAAATTAACTAATTCATATTCCGCATTTAGCGCATACTGAAAATTCTGCCCCAAGCGCATTAGCGATTCTCTTTATCGGTTTTTTTCTTTTTGTTGTTGTTATCGGGTTAAATATATTTAAAATATCAATCCGGGCTATTGTGGGCGAATTTGCCAACATTTTTTTTAACACTTCTTTCTCTTTCCTTTTTAGCAATGGCCTTTCACAATCAGAACATTTGCGATTCAACTTCCTTTTCTTCTTTTTATTCTTCAACTTCTTTTTGTTACGATTCAGCTCGTCCACCAACTTCGAAAAATGTGGTGGCGCGTAATAAAATCCCCTCAAATGTTTAGGTAATTTTACAACCCTGCCCGCTCCAAGCGCGCGTGCCAATTCCTTTGAACTTAAATTTACTTTCTTTTTCTTCTTTCGTTTCATGGCTCAATTCTCCTTTTTCAAAAAACTTGCTATTCCAAAATAATAAACTAATATACTATAAAAGTAAACCCCGCCCCCTTGTAGTTCAATGGATAGAA
>MHJG01000024.1:13144-15857 GCA_001818695.1 Candidatus Harrisonbacteria bacterium RIFCSPHIGHO2_02_FULL_42_16
AAAAATTTTAATCATAAAATACATAAGATTTAGGCAATAAAAACAGCAGAAATGCTGATTTTTGTTTTGGGCTTGACAACTCAAGTAAATAGTGCTATACTTGTAGTAACAATAATGCAGTAATTCGAGACGGCGGCATAGTGTCGTCCTCTCTTTGAAAATCAACGCAAACCAACCGAAAGGAAAGGAGAACCAGCAATGAGGTACGAAAAGCAGAATGGAACGACCCACATCTACAACGAGAGCAGCGAGACGGAGCAGCAGGTGCTGAGAGCCATTGTCAAGGCATCGTTCGAGCTGGCACGTCCGGCGGGCATGGGCTGGCTGCACTTCAACGACAGTCAGCAGATGACCGACGAGATCGCCGACCAATGCATCACCCTTGAGCCGCGCTACGAGGGTGATAAGACCGTCGTCGACATGGACTACGTGCAGGGACGACAGTGCAAGACCCATGTCAGCAGGGTGGAGCAGGGACACTTCACACTCGCAAATCACAGTTACGAGCGTGACCGTGGCGTGCCCGATCCGATGCTCGACAGA
Source organism: Candidatus Harrisonbacteria bacterium RIFCSPHIGHO2_02_FULL_42_16 (assembly GCA_001818695.1). GTDB lineage: Bacteria > Patescibacteriota > Minisyncoccia > UBA6257 > 02-FULL-45-10c > 2-02-FULL-42-16. The sequence continues at coordinate 13,688 of MHJG01000024.1, forward strand.
GCGAAGGAGATCATTGCGGGTAAGCAGAGCACAGGCCTCGCTTCGACGAGTCAAATGTACAAGGGCGAGTCCCTGACGCTGCGGCTCAAGGAGTACGGCTTCACTCGCCAGAACGGAGAGAGCGACTGGAACTTCCGCAAGCGCGTCTTCCCCGACCTGTTCAAGATAGACGGCGACCGAGCGATGGAGTTCCTGCAAGGCGGAAGTGTTGCCGAGTGGGACGAGATGGACAATATGCTGTATCTCGTCTTCGTCAGCGAGGACAAAGGCAAGCTCGATCGCAACGCCCTCGCAAAGTTCGCCAAGGGCTTCGCCGCTGACCCGCTCGAGATGCGAGAACAGCGCAAGGCGGTCTCTCCGCCTAGCACCAACAAGGACTGAGCCAGACCAACTGCTCCCCGCTATGTCTTCGGACATAGCGGGTTTTTTCTTTCCTTTTGTTATTAAATGATTTATCATTTAATTGTATTCGCTTCGCGAATTCTGAATTAATTGCCGCCAAAGAAAAACTTGAAATTGTCATCGGCGCGGCTCCGCCGCCTTTCGAATTTTTCGCGAGGGGCCTTCCTCGCCGCCGCAGGCGGCGAAATGGGTTCGAACTATTTTAAGAATACTGGACATATTATTAAAACTCCTCCGACGGGTATCGGAGGAGTTGTCATTTCGCGTTTTCTCTTAAAAATTTATGCGGGTCAACAACAGCCCCGTTAATGGTAATCATTAAATGCAGATGATTATATTGAATACCCATTCCGGTATGGCCAGTTCGTCCCAGTGGCTGGTTCTTTTTTATTATCGCTCCTTTCTTACAATAAAACTTTGAAAGATGGAAGTAGCTGGATTTTATTCCGGCGCCATGGTCAATAATCACGGTTTTACCTTCTAAATAATAATCCCTGACCTCTGCCACTATCCCGCCGTTAATGGGATAAACATTTTCCGGCTTCCGATGAAATTTGTCAAAAGCGGAACGGAAATCCGTTCCGGTATGATAACGGCAGGAGCTTATTTTTTTGCCCCAGCATTTCTTAATTCCAAATTTTCCGGTAATTTCGGCAGGCATGAGCGGCCATTGGAAATTTTCCGATTTTGCCGGAAAATAAACACTTTTACTTTCAAATATCTGCTGGATTCTTTCTGATTCTTCGTCAATTTTATTCTGCTCCGCCCAGCTCCTGCCTGGTGGCGGCTGATAATTTAACTTTGGATACTTTTTTCTCACCGAAAGAAATTTCGGAATTCCCGCGAATTTATTTCCGCCCTCATCAACAAGAATAATTTCCATTGGATAAAATTCCGGCTCCGCCCGATAATCAATGCCGACAAAAACAGCTGCTTTTTTCTCAAAATTCATCGGGGGGTATTCTTTGTCAAAAACCCTAACTAAAAAATTTGTTTCCAATTCATAAACAATTTTAATCTCCCCGTTTTTCAATTTTTTCTTGAATCGTTTTTTGGGGACTTCTATCCTAATTACGCTTCCTTGATAGGGCTTTAAACTGCTGATTTCAAATTTCAACGTTTCTCCGCTTGCCAATACAAAGAAAAAAATTAAAAAGCCAATGGCGGACAAAATTATTCTTTTCATTTATCCTCTTGTCAAAGTTCCATTAACTACTTCACATTTTAGCAGAAAATGGATAAAATTAAAAGCGTCGCGAAAAGGGCCTATAGTAAGGTGGCATTACGTCCCGATGGACATCGGGAAGGTCAAGAAAAAATCAAAATGGGCCTATAGTAAAGTGGCATTACGCATCCATGGCATGGATGAGGTCGGGGTTCGATTCCCCGTAGGTCCACAAAAAAGTTTTCTTCGCATTTCTGATACCCCCGCCGAATTTATTTCAAAAAAGGAAATGAACATTTTCCTGCAGGACTCTGCCCCCAATGATTCTGGCAGTCGGCGAGGCTTTAGACGGCTTACGGACAACAACTTCCCGTTCCAATTACTAATTACAAATTATTAATTACTCCCGCAAAATAAGCACAACGAATTTTGTGGGCCACTCGAGTTAGGTACTCACAGTTTGAACTTCGGGGATTTACAGTCCATGTCCTATCGCTACATTATACCCCGGATCCCAAATCATATATCCATAAATCCAGGGAATATCTTTTCCTACATTGAAAGTGGCATTAAATTCGTCTGCCTGTTCTTGATGGTCAACAG
>MHJG01000025.1:0-8313 GCA_001818695.1 Candidatus Harrisonbacteria bacterium RIFCSPHIGHO2_02_FULL_42_16
TTCACCTCTCCCAGAAGAAAACACTCGTGTCGATTATCCTCTCAAATTTGAAACGGCCGATGAGAGAAAAACCAACACGAAAGTTCCCTTAACCCAAACAGTTCAGCAATATTAAACGCTATTTCTACAAATGGGTCATCGTCGCAATCTTCCATGGCTTTTTTAAATTCTTTATCCAACAATTGGCGTCTTTTCCAATCTTTGAAATCTCCTAATTCTCTTTTTGCCATGCAACCCTCCGTAATATATTAAACAATTATCGCGTGTACTAATTAAAATATTATCATTTAAAATTTTATAAAGCAACCCCCGCACTTTAGTGCGGGGGTTGCTTTATAGTTTAAGTTTCGCCTGTCCGGTACTATGTTATAGCATAGTACCGGACAGGCCTACTATCCACGGCCTAAAGGCCGTGATTTTAATAAGATATTTCGGCATATAAAACGAAGTTATTTTTATCAAATAAAACAGCCAGTGTGTTTCGTGGAGAAATTCCGCAGGCAGAAAAAGCTTGTTATCCCGCTATGCGGGATTTTTTCTGCCGAGGCGTAGATGCGGTCGCCAGCAAGAGGCGACCGACATTGGTTCTAGTAGAAATACACCGGCTGGTTTGTAAAAATAGTTGAGCGTTACTTCTTGCCTTCTATAATAAGCTGAGCCACATTATTCGGCACTTCGTTATAACGATGGAATTCCATCGTAAAACTGCCTCTGCCCTGCGTCATAGAACGCAGTTTCGTGGCATAGCCGAACATTTCCGAAAGCGGCACCAGCGCGTCAATAACTTTGACCGACGCCCGATCGCTCATGGCTTCAATCTGACCACGTTTGGAATTGATATCGCCGGCGACATCGCCCATAAATTCTGATGGCGTAATCGCCTGAATTTTCATAATCGGCTCCAATAAAACCGGCTTGGCTCTTTTTGCCGCTTCCTGCAAAGCCATAGAGCCGGCAATTTTAAAAGCAAATTCCGAAGAGTCCACTTCGTGATAAGAACCGTCGTAAATCGTCACCTGCAAATCCGTAAGCGTATAGCCGGCAATCACGCCCTTGCTTAATGCTTCAGTTACACCTTTTTCAATCGGAGAAATAAATTCTTGCGGGATCACCCCTCCTTTTATTTCATTGATAAATTCAAAACCCTTTCCTCTCTCCATCGGCTCAACTTTCAAAAGTACATGGCCATACTGACCGCGTCCACCGGATTGGCGAATATATTTGCCTTCGGCTTCGGCTTTGCTCCGAATGGTCTCCCGATAAGCAACTTGGGGACGGCCGGTATTCGCTTCCACGCCAAATTCCCGCTTCATCCGGTCCACGATAATTTCCAAATGCAATTCCCCCATTCCCCAAATAATCGTTTCTCCGGTTTCTATGTCGCCGGTAACTCTAAAAGTCGGGTCTTCTTCGCTAAGCCGCCGAAGAGCAATACCCATTTTTTCCTGGTCGGCTTTTGTTTTTGGCTCAATGCGGATGGAAATAACCGGTTCCGGAAAGATAATTTTTTCCAAAACAATTGGATGTTCTTCATCACAAAGCGTATCTCCGGTAGTGGTATCTTTTAATCCGACAATCGCCCCCAAATCGCCGGCATAAACCTCTTCCACTTCTTCCCGATGATTGGCGTGCATCCGCACCATTCTTCCCACCCGTTCTTTTTCTCCCTTTACGGTATTCAAAACATAGCTTCCACGCCTGATAGTTCCTGAATAAACCCTAAAAAAAGTTAAACTGCCGACAAACGGGTCGGCGGCGATTTTAAACGCCAAAGCCGCCAGTGGCGCGTCGTCTTTTGGCTCCCGGGTCTCTTCGGTTTCAGTTTTCGGATTAATTCCTTTGACCGGCGGCATATCCGACGGCGATGGCAAATAATCCACTACGGCGTCCAGCATTAACTGCACTCCTTTATTTTTCAGCGCGGAACCGCAAAGTACCGGCACCAGCGTATTGGCAATAACCGCCTTTCTCAATACTTTTTTCAATGCCTCCAAATCCGGCTCTTTTCCTTCCAGATATTGGGACATTAGAGCGTCATCTTGCTCCACGATTTTTTCAATCAATTCATGCCGACGTTTAGCGGCTTCTTCTTTTAAATTAGCCGGAATTTCGCTTTCAACAATGCTTCCCCCCTTTTCCCCTTCAAATTTATAGGCCTTCATTTTTAAAATATCAATCACGCCTTCAAAATTATTTTCCAGCCCGATAGGAATCTGAATCGGAATCGCGTTGGGAGTCAGCCGTTCTAAAATTGATTTATAACTATTTTCAAAACTGGCGCCGGTGCGGTCCAATTTATTTATAAAACAAAGACGCGGCACTTTATATTCGTCCGCGTACCGCCAGTTAGTTTCCGATTGCGGCTCTACGCCGGCAACGCCGTCAAAAACCACTACCGCGCCGTCTAAAACCCTCAATGACCGTTTTACTTCCACGGTGAAATCAATATGCCCAGGAGTATCAATCAAGTTAATTCGGTATTCAAAACTTTTATCGCCATTTTTATAAGTTGGCGTCCAAAAACAAGTGGTGGCGGCGGAAGTGATGGTTATTCCTCTTTCTCTTTCCTGCTCCATCCAATCCATTACCGTGTCGCCTTCATGCACCTCGCCGATTTTATGGGAAACGCCGGTATAAAAAAGAATCCGTTCGGAAACGGTTGTTTTGCCGGCATCAATGTGGGCAATAATGCCGATATCCCGGGTTTTTTCTATTGGATACTGTCGCATATGTCTACAAATTACAAATCATATACAAATATACAAATTAATTTATATTTAAAATTCTTTTTGTTTTAACGCCCGAACTTGTGAAATGAGCAATTATACCTAATTTTAAATCAGTAGCTTTCAAATAAGAGTAGAGTTGCTCAATATCTTTTTTGGAAAAATATTCCCTTTTTTTAATTTCTAAAACCAGTTTATTTTCTATTAAAAAATCTAAAAAATAAATTCCTAAATCTTCGCCTTTATACTTTACTTTTACGCCGAACTGTTCTTTAAATAATACATTCTTATCTTTAAAACTTTTTGCTATCGCTTTTTGGTAAAAATTTTCTTTATGTCCATAGCCGATAGTATTCCAAACATCAAATAATATTCCTGTAATTTTATAGCTTAGTTCCGGATAAATAACTTTATTTTTTTCGTACATTTGTATATTGGTAAAGCATTTGTATTTCGTAGCCCTATCTGGCGAAGTGGGCAAACGCCCTGTTGGCTTCCGCCATTCGGTGAGTGTCTTGCTTTTTCTTAATCGCCGCCCCTTCATTTTTAGACGCGGCAATCAATTCTGAAGCTAATCGTTTTGCCATCGGTTTGCCGCCCTGCTTTTTTGCGGCGTCAATAATCCAGCGGGCGGCTAAAATAAACCTCCGTTCCTGCCGGACTTCTCTCGGTATCTGATAATTCGCGCCGCCAACCCGCTTGGAAGCGACTTCCACCATCGGCGAAGCATTTTCAAACGCCTTTTCAAAAATTTTCAACGGTTCTTCGCTGGTCTCTTTTTTAATGATATCCATCGCCTCATACATAATTTTTTCAGCGATTTTTTTCTTTCCGTCTTCCATCAGATAATTGATAAAACGGCCAACGGCGACATTGCCATATTGCAGGTCCGGCTTATATTCTCTTTTATAGTTATGTTTCTTGCGCATAGTTTTTCGCCCTAATTATTTGAGCGTTTAGCGTTATTTAGGCCGCTTAGCTCCGTATTTACTTCTCTGTTGCTTACGATTATCCACCCCACCGGTGTCTAATACTCCTCTTACTATATGATAGCGGACTCCCGGCAAATCCTTTACTCTTCCGCCGCGAATTACCACTACTGAGTGTTCCTGCAAATTATGGCCTTCTCCCGGAATATAAGCGGTTACTTCCATTCCATTGGTCAATCGGACCCTGGCCACTTTTCTAAGAGCGGAGTTTGGTTTTTTAGGAGTAGTGGTAAAGACCTTAATGCAAACGCCCCGCTTAAAAGGAGAGGTGGAACGAACCGGCCTATTTTGCAGGTAATTAAAATACCGCCCCAAAGCCGGGGATTTAGATTTCGCTGTTTTACTTTTTCTTCCTTTTTTCAGAAGCTGTCTGATTGTAGGCATTGTTTTTAGCTAAATGAATTAGATATTAATATAGCAAATAACATAAATGTTTGTCAATAAAAATAAAAAAACGGGTGTCAATTCCCGTTTTATTTTGTTTTTATTAATTCTTCCGCTACCTCTATAGCTTTCTGCAGCTGAATGTCCTCCGCTTCCGGTAATTTTTCTTCGCCATATTTTAATTCGCGGTTTTTAATCTCTATGGTAGGATTAATACCTTTGCCGTCTACCGCTAACATGTTTTTAGTCAAATAGTATTTTTGCGTTGTTAAATGCAGGCCGACTCCGTTAGGAAGATTGTAATAATATATCTGGACTGACCCCTTACCGAAAGTCCGTTCTCCAATTATTGGCGCCCCGTCCTCTTTTAGCAATCCGGCTAAAATTTCTGACCCGCTGGCGCTTTCCTTATTAACTATTACTACAATTTTTAAATCTGCATATTTACCCCTGTTATATACATTAGAAAATTTAGGTTCAGGAATCCCGTTTCTACCAATTAAATACAAAGGTACTTCAGAATTATTGGACAAAAGACCAAAAACGTCCAAACAATTATCTAAATATCCTCCTCGATTGTTGCGTAAATCCAATATCAAAGCTTTCATCTTTTTTGAATTTTCCGAGTCAAGAGTTTGTAGCTCGCTAACCGCTTTATTAAATTCATTAGTGGTATTGGCGCCAAATTCGGAAATAGCTATGTAACCCAAGTGTTGGCGCACTTTCCGAAAATCAAAGATAGTTTCAATTTCAATAACTACTCTTTTAATTATGATATTTTTAAATACATCGTCCCGTTTAACAATAATTGCAATTTCTGTTCCGGTATTCCCCCTAAGTAAATCCGTTGCTTCATTTTTTAACTTGCCTTCAAAAAGAATTGGTTCAGAAAATGGCGCGGCGGTTGAAATCCCCACTAAAATATCTCCAATCGCGAAACCGGCTTCACGGGCGTAAGTAGAAGTGCTGATAATTACAAACTGCCTTCCATCGTTAGTTTGTTTTAGATTAAATTCAAATCCTGGTCCGCTAAATCTCCCATCAAAATCTTCTGCCACCCTCCTTTGTTCCGGGGGTCCAACAAGATAGGAATGTGTGTCTCCGGGACATAGTTTCATCCCGCCATTAATGATTTTATAGCCGCATTTTTCTATATCATCGGGCTTTTCTATAAAATCTTCATTTATGTGTTCTAAAACCTTCCTAAAAACATTGACGGCTTTTTCTATTTTTTCTTTATTGTCGGGCGATTTTTCCGCATAAATAAAAACTCTTGGAATTAAAGTCAGTATTATCATTATTAAAAAAACCGTCGCACTCCTGCGTTTCATTTTCTTACTCCTATTTTATTTTCAACAAGCTCTGATTACAGTAAATCAAAAAAACAGCGTTAGCGCAAGCGGGTTTGAAAAAACTGCGTTTTTAATACAGTTGGCCTGTAATAAGCCAAAACAGGGTTTGAGCGACCGGAGGAAGAAAATAAAATGAAATCAGCAAAGAAATAATTATTCCGGCGGAGCCCAGCCGCATAATACTTGCCCATTGGCGGGGAAATAAATCCGCGAATACCTTGGAGCCGTCCAGCGGCGGAAAGGGAATAAGATTAAATAAGGCCAAAAAGATATTTATTAAAACAATAAAACTGACTAATTCCAGAAAGAGCGGGGAAACGCCGGCGGATAAAAATAAATAGCTGAATCTTAAAGGCAATCCTAAAATAAACGCGATTAGCAGATTCGCCGCCGGACCGGCAATTCCCACTTTTAAGGAACCGTAACGCCGGTCGGATAAATTATTCGGATTGTAAGGCACCGGCTTTGCCCAACCGATAAAAATTCCGGAGGTTAACAGCAAAAAAAGCGGGACTAAAATCGTGCCAATCAGGTCAATGTGGGCAAGCGGATTTAAAGTAAGCCGTCCCTGATTTTTTGCCGTGTCATCCCCTAATTTATGGGCGACAAATCCGTGGGCAAATTCATGGAAAGTAGCCGAAAGAATTATAACTATGTAAAGAAATAATTTATCCATTTAAAATCTTGGCGGCTTCAACCCTATTCTGTCTTTATATAAATCCGGGTCAATTGTCCTTTCAAAACAAGTTTTTCCTTGCTGGTATTGCCAATTCTGCTGATAAGGTTGCGTTTCCATATAATAAACCGGGGCTGATTTGCCAATACTCGCCACGGATTGAGCCGAGGATAAATTGAAATTGGCGCATAATTCAAAACTAAGTTTTCCTGAAATATTATATCCGTATTCTTGATTGTTTTCAGGGTCAACCGGCGGAATAAAGCCACTGATATCGTTTCGTAAATCCGTTAAATCCGCCGGCAATTGAGCTTTTTGCAGCCAGTAATTAATTATTTCATTCTGTAATATCTGCAGATGATTGATTCGTTGTTCATCAGAATTGACTTGCCGCGCTTTAAGCGGCGAACCGGCGGTAAAAAATCCGAATATCACGCTTGCCAGCATAACCGCCGATATTTTCCAGGCAAGCAAGGAATAATATTTAATATTTAATTTTCCGCGCAAATCAAATAAATAATATCCAAAAATAGTCGCGGATACCGACAGCATAACCAGAACTTTCATCATAAATCTGGCGGTTAATTCTCCTCCTAAAAAACTGTAAACTAAAGCCACTAAATCGCCGATAATTATGGAAGCGGCGGCAAAAAGCGTAAAGTAAACCAGCCATTTCCTTATTTTTGATTCCCGTTTTTCTTCGCTATTCCGATAATCCTGATTTAAAGCCCTCACGGAAAATAAATAAACCGGAAAAACTATAATCAGCGCGGCCATAGAACGGCGAATTGTGTCAGCCACACTTCGGTAATAAGGAAGGTTAAGCGGGTCGGGAAAAAATAAATTTATGTATTGAAATAAAAGCGCGATTAAACTGCCGGCGCTGACATAAAGCGCTATCATTGCTAAAATATGCAAAAACACATCTCGAGGCAAATTTTTGTTTGTCATAATCATATTATAACATAAATTCCCCCGTTATTCATCGGGGGAATCTAATTCTCGTGTTATAAGAAATTTATGATTTATATTCTCTAAACCGTTTACCATTTGAAAACAAATGACAGATAGTTCTCGGATTATCATTTTACCGCTTACATAAAAATACTGCATATCAGCAAACTTCATCCGCTCATCAATCTTCTTGATATGCCAAATTCCGTTAAAATATAGAGCGGCTCCTCCTTCTGTAAATGATTTATGGGTATGTTCTTTGCCCCATATCATAGATATCTTGCCTTGGCTGAAAAAATTAAATAATTCGACGTACAATCCCAAGTTCTCATTTTCAAAAATAACGGAATCGCCGAATTTATCCAATGAGGCAACCGAGCCATAAGCAAACGTCTTGGTCTTTCCGTCTACGATTACTACATCCTCTTTTTTAGGCCTTCCGCTTTCATCTTTTAAAATTATCCACCCCGCTTCTTCAATTTTAATGCGATTTTCCGGGTCTTCAAATCCTTTTGGTATCTCTAATCGCCAATCAGCCATCTTTCCTCCAAATTGCTCTTTAAATGTTCTAATTATATCTTATCACGCTCGCGCCAAAAAATTCAACACTCTAAAAATAAAGCTAAAAATCGGGGCGATGTATTCTTGAAATAGCTCGAACGGAATTCGCTCCTCGTCCCGCTTCGCGGGACTCGGAATGGGCGGACGGGCAAAATGAATTCTGAAGCCGAGAACATTAACAATTTCAAGTTTTTAATTGAGTTAAGTATAACTCAATTCAGTGAATTTTTCAATACATTTCAAATTGAAAAATTCACTGGCTTTGGCGGCAAATTTCTCTATTTAAAAATTTCCTTAAATACAACTTCTAATTTTTTATCAATATCTTCCGGTAGTTTTTCGTGCGGAATTTTTAGATGATCCAAAACTACTTCGAACCGCTTAAATCCACCGTAACTTCTTAATTCAACCCATTCGACTCTTCTGCTATTTAATTGATTTTTATTTGTATCTGAAAGTTTATCTGCCACAAAAACTCTGCTATCTCTTGCAATAACGGCGTCGGCACTTTCAGGGTTGCCTCTTCCCATTAGTTTAACTTCGCACTTGTGTTGATTTTTACCCTCAACCAAATAAAAATCAATCTCCCTTTCAAAATCATCCTCTGCGATTTCTTCACCCCTTATCTTTAGGGAGTAATTACTATCAGATACACCATATAATTTACAGAG
>MHJG01000025.1:8372-66509 GCA_001818695.1 Candidatus Harrisonbacteria bacterium RIFCSPHIGHO2_02_FULL_42_16
ATGCAGCCCTTTTTACTGCCAATGTATTAATCACGATTAAGCTTTCGCTAACATTTAAATCAACGCTTACTTTCTTAAATTTAATAGTTAATGTTAGATCGATATCATGTTCTGTATCTACTAAATTTTTAATCGCCTCATAAAGAGCATCATAATGTTCATTTGAAGCATCAATCACAATTTCCTTTGTTGAGGAATTAAACATATTGTGGATAGTCTTTTGATTTAATCCCGAATTGATCGCAATATCTCTGGCTGGTAAATCTGGATTAAGAAATTCTTTTTTATACCAATCCACTGTTATATCCTTGTTTTTAAGCTTTGCATCAATAACTTTTTTAAAAAAATCAAGGGCAAATTGTAAAAATTCCGTGTTTATTAGCGTTACGACTTCGATTCTATAATCCTCGCCTTTCAGCAACTTTCTTATTATGTTTTTTGCAACTTGGTCCGTTATTGTCATATTTTTTCTTCGATTAAATTGATGAAAGATTTTATATCTACAAATTTCGGCTCAGAGTTTTTTAAGCTAAATAAATTGGCATTTTTCATTAAATCTTCCTTCATGCGATTTACATATTTTGCCTCTTTCTCGGTTAAAAAGAAATGTCGTTTTAGATTAGCTGCCGCCCTTCCCAGAGTCCCGCTTCCGGCAAATGGATCAAATATTAAATCGTCAGCAAATGAATAATATTGAACAACTCTATTGCATAACTCTATAGGAAAAACTGCACTATGTATTCTGTCAAAAGTCGGGTCAATATGCCAAACATTGGTTGTTTCGTAATTATCTAAAACCTTACTTTTTTTCACTTTTTCCCAACTATATTGATGGATATTCCAATCAATTAATTTATCTGTTTTTTTTCTATAAACCATTAACATCTCGGAAATTGCATTTGGTTTGTACCCCAGCGGTTTTCTGTGTTGTAAAAATCCAGCATTTCTATTTTTAACGCTTGCTTCCGGTTTAACCCATACAATATCGTCAATAAATTGCCAGCCCATTTTTACCAATAACGGGTGTATGTCGTAGGGAATGGGATATCTTCTACTGGCATGTGCCCGGCTTATTCTTGGAATAATAATCGGCGATGTATTAAGTACGAAAAATCTACCTTCTTTTGTTATCCGATGTACTTCTTTAAAAACTTCTTCTAAAAATCTCAAATACTCATCGTAACTTTGGTAAATTGAATAGTCCCTAGCGTTATAATAAGGTGGTGAAGTAAAAGTTAAATGAATAGAATCGTCGGGAACATGTTTTAATGTTTCAACAACATCTCCTTGTACAATTGTATTTTTAAGATAAGCAGGAAATTCGTCATGTTTCCCACTATTGCTTGAACTATAACTTACTCCATTTATCTCTTTCCCAATAACTTCCTTAATCAACTCGTTTGGATGATCGAGCAGCTTAGATAATTCTTTTTTTACGAGATTATTATTTGAAAAAACAAGTAAACCCCGTATAGCCTGCATTACAACTTTTGGGTCTCTATCGGATAATAATTTAATTAAAGTTGGTATTGTTTTTTCATTTCTTAATCTCCCGATTGCGGAAACGGACTCACGCCTAACTTCAGTGCTTTCATCTTGTTTCGCAAAATTTATAAATGTATCAAGCAAAGAGATATCGCCTATTTTTGCAAGATTTTTTAAAGCAAGTGTTCTAATGGTCTCATTCTCGTTATTTAGTAGATTTAATAATGGTTGCTTGCTATACTCATTTTCTAATCTACCCAACTTCTCCAGTACATAAACAATGGTGCTGTCATTTTGATCTTGCAAAAATAATAAGAGAGCTTTCGTATCATTCTTTAAGCTGTCAATCTGTTCTCTATTTATTTGTTTACTCAATACCGATCTATTCATATTTTATTTCATTTCCTAACTGGCGGAGGGTACAGGATTTGAACCTGTGATCCCCTTTCGGAGAAACTTGCTTTCCAAGCAAGCGCACTAGACCGCTATGCGAACCCTCCCTAAATAATAAATTTTATTGTCGGGCGACGGATTATACAAAATCCGTTTAGCCATACATTAGATTAACTTATAACTTTTCTTTTAAATTTTCAATCCGCGGAGTGCCTTCACCCTCTCCTCTACCGGCGGATGAGTCATGAAAAGTTTATGAAAAAATGAAATTTGTTTTTTATTGTCAAACGGGTCATCAAACCATAAATGCGAAGTGGTGTTATTAGCAACGTTAAGCGGCGTAGGGTCAGAAGAAATTTTTATCAGCGCGCTCGCCAGCGCGTCCGGATAACGGGTAAGCAAAGCTCCTGAAGCATCCGCTAAAAATTCCCGTTTTCTGGAAATCGCCAATTGCATCAGCATTCCTCCGATTGGCGCCAAAACAGCCAATAATATGCCGATTAATAAGATTGCCGGATGCATTTTATCGTTTCTGCGTCTGCCCCAGAACATAGAACGCATAAAAAAATCGGAAGCGATAGAAATAAAACCTACTAACACTACCGCCATAGTGGAGACCAGCATATCCCAATTGCCGATATGCGAAAGTTCGTGCGCGATAACTCCTTCCAATTCTGAACGGTCCAGCCGTTCTAAAAGTCCGGCAGTTACCGCCACTACCGCGTGTTCCGGATTTCGACCGGTGGCAAAAGCATTTGGCGCCGGTTCATTTATAATATAAATTTTCGGCGTCGGCAGACCGGCGGTGATGGATAAATTTTCCACGATATTATAAAGTTCTCTGGCGTTTTCTTTGGAAATCGGCCGAGCGTCCGCCATTTTCAAGACAATTTTATCCGAATACCAATAACTGGTTAAACTCATTCCAACGCTAAAAAGCGCAACTACATACAAAATTGCCGGGTCGCCGTAAATCTGGGTAAAAGTCCAGCCAATGCCGATCGCCGCAATCAAAAAAAGCGTGAAAATCAGCCAAGTTTTCCGGATATTGGAATCCTTGTGAGTGTAAAGGTTCATAAATTTAAGCGATTAAAATTTTACTTTCACGGGCTGTTTTTCGGATTCTGATTCTACTTCAAAAAATTTCTGCTCCGTAAATCCGAACGGCTTGGCAAGAAGATTCACGGGAAATGAATGTACCGCAGTATTCATCGCCATTACCATTGCATTATAAAACCGGCGCGATGCCTGAATTTTATTTTCCGTGTCCGCCAGTTCTCTTTGTAAATCCAAAAAATTGGCATTGGCTTTCAAGTCCGGATAATTTTCCGACACCGCAAATAAGGTCTTTAAAGTATTGGAAAGCTGATTTTCCGCCGCCTCCCTTTCCAACGGACTGCCGCCTCCGGAGACCGCCGTACGGGCATTAGTCACATTTTCCAGCACACCCTTTTCATGAGCCATGTATCCTTTTACGGTTTCCACTAAATTAGGGATTAAGTCATATCTTCTTTTAAGCTGGACATCCACATCGGAAAGCGACTCTTTGACGCGATAACGCAAGCGCACTAATCGGTTATAGGTAAAAACTGCCCAAAGCGCCACTGCGCCGACGGCAATATATAAAAAAGTTAATAATTCCATAGTAAATACAGTATACCAAAAAACTAATAAATAAAAAAGGGCTTCTTAAGAAGCCCTTTACACTTTTTTATTTTTTGTTTTATACCAAGGAAGTCCGCCCACCATTTCCACTTCGTAATCTTGAAATAAATTCGGGTAACGCGCTTTTACTTTTTCCGCGATTTTTCCGAAAACCAGTCGGATTTCTTCTTCCGTGCCCGGAGCGGTGCGCATTTCAATTACGTGACGCAAGGTACGGGCATTCACTGACCAACCAATAGTCGTAGCGAGTCCAATTGGCGCTAGTCGGCGCATCGCTGAAGTTAATTCTTTCTTTTCATCAAATTTTTTAAGATTATCCAAGTCTAGCAATTCAGAAAGCTCTGTCTGACGGCGTTCTAAATATTCTATCGTTTCCACAACTAATTGCTTAATTCGTTCACTTTTAGAATGAGATTTAAAACAAGAAGGCATCCAAAATTTCAGCGCAGTAAGACGGACAAAACGCAGACTCTCTTGAGAAATAGCCACACCAACCCTATGTCGAACTAATTCGTGAGTAAAAACCCTGCTGACATTTGCTAAAATGAAATTAAACATGCCGTGTTCCAGAACCGAGCCATGGCCAACTTCCAAAATGTGTCCCAAATATTTGTCGTTGCCTTCTCTTACTTTAGTAATGTTAGGGTTTAACCCCGGTTTCCAACTACGGTAACATAAACGCCCCATTACTTCGGCAATTGCTTCCATATCACTATAGCTATCCGTGCTCCATTCCGAAGCCCCGACATCATTTAAATAAAGAGAGAGTTCATCTTTTTTAATAACCGTTTCACCAATCAAATATATTTTTGGTTCAGTAAATTTCATTGTTCCTCCTATATTATTTTTTTCAAGAACCACTTTTAGCTTATTCTTTTTAAAATAAAAAATCAAATGCCGGTAAATTAAATTCGGGCACCCCAGTTATATTTGCCATAGCAAATATAACTGGGGTTAGATTATTTTTATATTTTAAATAGCTCCGCGAAACACGGAGCTATTTTTTAGGATAACAAAGATAATCTATGTCATCGCCGCTACGGAGTGAAAAGGCGTCGGAAAATGAAGTATTGCCGTAAACATATTTTGGATTAGCCGGTTGGCAATTTCGCCACGCGCTTAAGACCCGTCTCAATACCGAACCCCAGCCGTCCAGATTTTCCGGAGCCAAACCAATAAATTAAGCTCTTATTCTTAAGCAATTTTTGATATCTGGCCGCCGCCATCGCGTAACAGCAATCATTAAGAAAAATAATCTCTTTCCGATGTTCCGCCAAGATTTTAAAAATTCTATCGTAAAAAATGTATAAGCAATCATCGGGGCTCCAGCCATATTTAAGGCCATGACCGGTATAATAAAGCACAAACGGTTCTACGCCACTGCCCGTTAATATCTTTTCCAACATTTCATAAATATTTCCCGCGCCAAAACCTTGATAGCGCTGATGATAGCGATACATCTTATGATATGTTATTTGACTGTCCGCCAATCCCACTTGCCCACGCAGGTAGCTTTGAAATTCCAAACCTAATTGCTGAGCGTCATCCGTACCGCTTATAATCAATGCTCGCATTATTCCCCCCAATCCGTTGGAAATTGCTCTTTAATTCCCAAAGGACAATATCTGGTAAAAACCCCTCCGGGCTTTTGTTGTCTTTTAAGAATTTTATTCTTTACTACAAGAATTTCAGAAGAAAACTTTTCTAAAGTAATTCCTTTTTTTCTGCAGAGGTCTTTCATAAATTCTTTTTCCTGCTCTGTATTATTGCCATATTCAACTAAATAACCTACATAAGATATTTTTAAACGAACTAAATCTCTAAAACAATCTATGCATGGCTCATGAGTTGAAAGGCAATGGCCGCCGGGTATTTCTCTAACACCGGCATAATGTTTAGCATTATGTTCGGCATGATCGCAACGCTTACAATGACCATTGATAAGTAAGCATCCTACTCCGGTGTCTTCACAGTGAGGTTCTCCCGGCAATGATCCGTTATGAGCCATTGCGATTAAAGATTTATCTGCTCGCCACAATCCGGCGCCAACCTGAATTCTGCAAGTGGATCGCGATGATTCTTCACAGATCTGGCTAAAGGCAACTTCTAAAAAACTGGGGCGGCTAATTTCTTGTTCCATTTTTCTCTCCTTTTTCATTGAACTGATTACAATATACAATAAAAAATACCGGTTGTAAATCCCCAGACCTGCTGTTTAAGCGGTTTTTTATTAATATTCTCCCATTCCCGGCATTCCGCCCGGAGGCATGCCTCCCGGCATATTTTTTTCTTTCGGCTCCGGCTTATCCGTAACGGCGGCGCCGATAGTAAGATAAGTCGCGGCAACGGACACGGCATTTAAAAAAGCGGTTTTGGTAACTTTCAGCGGGTCAATAATTCCGGCTTTTTTCAAATCATCGGTTTTATTGGAATAAGCGTTAAATCCAGTCCAAACATCTTTTTTATTTTCCAATTCCGAAAGAATTTTTTGCGAATTCTCGCCGCTATTCTCTACAATGGCGGCCAGCGGCGCCCTTAATGCCTTTTTTAAAATAACCATTGCCGCTTCTTCTTCGGCAAAATTGCTTTTTTTATCTTTTAAATTTTGTAGCGCGTTGAATAACGCTACGCCGCCTCCAGGCACAATGCCTTCTTCCATTGCCGCTCGGGTGGCGGCCACCGCGTCTTCCACTCTTTGTTTTAATTCTTTCTGGGCGGATTCGGTCGGCGCGCCGACTTTGATTACCGCCACTCCGCCGAAAAGTTTTCCAAGCCGTTCCTGCAGTTTTTCCTTATCAAAATCCGAATCCGTTTTTTTAAGCTGGGCGCGGATTTGAGCAATCCGTTTTCCAATTTCTTCTTTTGAACCGTTGCCGCCGACAATCGTGGTATTATCTTTATTCGCAACTACTTTACGCGCCTGTCCCAAACTGCTTAACTCTACCGAGTCCAATTTTCTTCCGATATCTTCGGAAATCAGCTCCGCTCCGGTTACCGCGCAAACATCCTGTAGCATTTCTTTCCGGCGATCGCCGAATCCCGGCGCTTTTACCGCCAGCACGCTGAAAATTCCGCGAAGTTTGTTAACCACCAAAGTTGCCAGCGCTTCTCCTTCCACTTCATCGGCAATAATCACTAATTCTTTCTTTCCTCCCTGCACCAGCTTTTCCAAAAGAGGCAAAAGTTCCTGAACCGAAGTAATTTTTTTATCGGTGACTAAAATATGAGGGTTTTCCAAAACCGCTTCCATCCGTTCGGAATTCGTCATCATATATGGAGAAATATATCCCCGGTCAAATTGCATTCCTTCCACCAGTTCGTAAGAGTTGGCGAGTGTATTGGAATCCTCAATAGTAACCACGCCGTCCCGACCGACTTTGCCCATCACTTCCGCTATCAATTTGCCTATTTCCGGATGCTTTGCCGAAAGCGTCGCCACTTCTTCAATTTTTTTATTATCGTTAATGCTTTCTTTTTGGGACTCTAAGGCCTTAACTACAACGCCGCTTACCGCCCTGAGTTCTTCCGCCAAACGGATTACGTTCAGCCCTTTTTCCCGCACGATTTTTTCCCCTTCTTCCATCATTGAATGGGCAAGAACAATAGCGGTAGTAGTGCCGTCGCCCACCGCATCGTTGGTTTTATCCGCCGCCTGTTTTATCAATTCCGCTCCCAAATTTTCATATTTGTCTTCCAGTTCAATTTCTTTGGCGACCGTAACACCGTCAAAAGTAACCTGCGGCGCGCCATATCCTTTTTCAATCACTACTGCCCGGCCGCGAGGACCCAAAGTCATCTGAACCGCTTCCGCTAACTTATCAATGCCTTTTTTAAGCGCTATCCGCGCATTTTCGTTAAATAAAAGTTGTTTTGCCATGTTTGCTTTATAAACTATCAACAAATAGCGAATCCATGCGAATATATGAATTTACAAATTCGTTTATTCGTAAATTCGTAAAAAATTCGTTATTCGATGATGGCTAAAATATCCGCTTCCTCCCCGACTAAATATTTTTTGCCGTCGACTTCCAGCTCGTCAGGGCCGTATTTTTTAAATAAAACTAAGTCCCCGATTTTTACGGACATAGGAACCCGTTTGCCGTGTTCGTCCAGTTTTCCCGGGCCAACCGCCACTACTTTACCCCTGATTGGTTTTTCTTTTTCTGCCGTATCCGGAAGCACGATGCCAAATTTAGTGGTCTTTTCCTCGTCCAGCGGTTCAAGAAAAACTCGGTCATTTAATGGTTTTAGATTCATGCATATCAACGGATAACGAATCAATACGGATAAACTAATATACGAATTCGTTTATTCGGATATTCGTAATTTATTCGCTATTCGATGGTTTATTACGACCTTACTGTATTTATCAGTCTACGCCAAAGAGTGATAATTTGTCAAATGATATAACTGCCGCAAGAAGTGGTGGGTAACAAAAAATCCCCGTGTTAACAAGGATTATTTTTGGGTGTTAAGAACGGCAGACATTACATCCGGTATTTCTTTTGATAATTTATCAAGAGCTGTCTTTTCCCCGCTAATTAAATCCGCGATTAAAAGAACTTTAACATCTGGATATTTGTCTTTATGCAAAAGCGCTTTTTCAAAAATCGCGATATACGGTTCAATTTTTGAAAAAATGTCCAGTAATTTCTGATAATCGTCTTCCCGCCGGAGAATTTCGTATAAATTATGCTCTCGCGCAATGGCCTTAAACCCATTTCTAATTTCTTTATCATTAATAAACAGCCGAATATTTTTATAGCGTTTCAAAATAGAATAAAGATGCCGTTTCAAGCTTTCGCTGTCAGGTAAATAATGGTCTCTATATTTGGGCTTTTTTGATTTCCACCGCAATCTTTTTAATCTTGCTTCCAGCGTTACCTCGTCTAAAATCCTGAATTTCTTTACCTGAATCAATATCTTTCTGCCGGTTTGTTCGTCTATAACCGTAATATCAATGCCGGCGGCATCGCGTTTTTTGCTCGGAATAGAGTGCATTACGGAAAATTTACGGCTATGGACTTCCGCCCATGTAATTACTCCCCGATGAGCTATAATTTCCGCCACTCTATCGGGATATTCTTCACAAACGGGACAAAGATGCTTTATCAATTAAATCTCCTGTGTCAAATATACTATAACTAAGATACTATAATTTATTTTTTATGTATAGCTCTATCCGTTTAGTATCAGAGTGAAACTCTAATTCATTATCGTTATAAATAATGCGCGGCTTGTAACCGGATTGTTTTTTAATGCTATTTTCAATCCGCATTGTTTGAACAGCTTTTAATAATTTTTCCGTCCAGTCCGCCCAAATGCCAAACCATCGCCACTCCCAAAATCGTTTTAAGAATCCTTTCTTTTTATATACATGTCTCTTATCAGTTATATACATTCTTCTTTCTTGAAGCCAATCCGCATTGGCGTCAAAAAATTTTTGGATAACTTCCGGCTCGCCATAAACCGGAACTAAGTTTTGATAAAGATTTTTCCAATACTCATTATGTGGCGGTGATAAACGGTAAGCCGCCGGCGTCACAAAATGATTAAAGCAAATTTTATCCCGCCACTTTTTAGAATTATTTCCTTTATGAACAGCGCGCCAGCCGAACATTCCAAAAATTAACCAGCAAAAAAATCTGACGGTGAAAATTCTTCCCTGCCGTACGCCGACAATCACGTCAAAATCCGAATTTTCATTTACGTTTCCAGTTGCCAACGACCCGGCCGCTAAAACAAAATCCACAAACGGAATAAGTTTAAACGGCCAAACTTTGCCTAAAAACTTCTGCCATTTTTGATTATATAAATTATCCATTCTTATAAATTATAAAATAAAAGCGGCTCATTTGCATTAAGCCGCTGTTTAAATTTATTTATATCCGGTAACGCCGTTTGAATCATCGGAGTCAAATTTAGTTTTTTCCAGTTCTTTTTTCCGCAAGATATTCAGCATTTGCGACAAAAGATACAGCACGGCAATTGGAAAAACAATGTAATTGAATACCAATAATAAGAACATTAAAAACTCTATAACCGAATTTGCTGGCTGGACAGACATCTAACCCCCCCTATTTATTTCTTTATGCGCTAAAAATAGCATAACATTTGATGTTTTTAGATACAACTCTTATCTTATCAAAAAATTTTTTAAAACAGTTAAAATCCGCATAACTAACGGTAATATTATTATCTCCCGTACTATCCTATAGGATAGTACGGCGGAATAACGGAAAGATTTTAAATCTTTTTTCAAAAAAAAGTCGACGCGGGGTCGACTTAATTTTTATTCCCATCTAAAACAACTTCAAATTTCAGATGATGATTGTCACAATATTTTTCTAAATCAGTTAACTTATGAAATGGCAATCGTACAAACATTTTTTTTCCGTCAAAACCTAAAATATCTCCTCCTAACTGCAGCCCAAGCCAATTTTCTTTATCATCATAATTTAAAAGCTTTTCAACCCCACCATTGTAGTTAAGCTTCAAAGAAGGTGTATTTTCAGTAATTGCCACAATTTCAACAATAACGCCCCTTCTTGCTTCCATTTCAAGCAAAGGGTCGTAATATTGCAAAGGCCATTTTTGACAAAGCTTACCTAATTTACAAATAACTTCGTTCCGGTTTTCGCCTTCCTTTGAATTTACATCCCACTGTAACCCGCACATGGAGTAACCAATAGTTCCAAACTGCCATACCTGGTGAACCAAACCACATTGAGACAAATCATTCCAAAGTTTTTTGCTCATTTCCCGTTTCCATGAAAAAAAAGAATTTGTGGATTTTAAATACCTCTCTTCATCTTCGGTAGCAATAAAATAAACTCTAATACATATTCTATTATTTTTCTCCATCTTAACGCTTCTCCTTTTTACTTTTCAAGGTTATGGATAGAGTATAAGACAACTACGGATTGATGTCAATAAGATTTCTATTCTTCTTGCGCTGCTTCCGGCCGTTCCAAAAGCTCCGGTTCAATTTCCATTGCCTCACCGGTTATTTTTAAGACATCCTTGTCAATTTTTCCCAGTTCTTTATAAGCGCTGTTATACATACTGACTGAAGTGCCAAGATGCGTTCCTAATTTCTGCATATAGGTTTCGTAACTGGATAAGTGCTTGCCGAGCATTTCCACCCGTTTACGGATTTCTTTGGCGGATTCTTCAATCTGCAAAGCTTTCAAGCCCTGCAAAACTGTCTGTAAATACGCCAAAAAAGAAGTCGGCGAAACAATAATCACATGCCGATCTCTAAAAGCGTATTGAATCAAATCCTGCGTGTCGGATTTCACCGTCCCGACTTTATTTATCAGCAAATCGTAATAAATCGCTTCCGCCGGAATAAACATAAAAGCAAAGTCCATTGTCCCCTCTTCCGGTTTCACATATTTTGAGGTCTCATCAATTCGGTTTTTTAAATCCTGCTTAAATGATTTTTCCAGTTCTATTTTTGAATCCTCGTCGCGAGCATCCAAAATCCGGTTATAATTTTCCAAACTGAATTTGGAATCAATCGGAATGACTTTGTCCTGAACAAAAATCACCGCATCCACGATGGTACCGTCTTTAAATGGATACTGCATCTGATACCGTCCCGGCGGCAAAACATTTTTCAAAAGCGTTTCCAAATAATATTCACCAAGCACGCCTCGCTGTTTGGGATTTTTCAAAATATCTTGCAAACTCTGCAATTGGTCCGCGAAACTCACTACCTGCTTATTGGTCTCATCCAATTTAGTAAGCTGTTGGGTAACATCCCTGATAATTTTCGCGCTTTCGCTGAATTGCCTCTGCATTATTCGGCTGGATTCTCCAAGCTTCGCGTCCACCGCCCGCGCTACTTCGCTAACCTGATTTTGAAGCATTAAAAAAGAACGGTCATCAATTTTATGCTCCGTTCTTTGATTTTTTAAATACAAAAAAAGCAAAAAAAATCCGGCAATTATCGCTCCTAAAATAATTATTGAAGACAAATCCATCCCGTTATTATAACATAAAAACTGTCCGCAACGCGGGACAGTTTTTAAAATTAAACTTATCTTAAATTCATTAATCTCATCAGTTCAACCGTCAAGCGAGTAACCCAATCAACTGTCTGCCAATACTGCGGAGCAATTACGATAAAAAATAATATAAGAAATCCCGCGAGAACAAATACCGCAACTACTTTTTTAAATTTCATATTCCATTTTTCAACCGGGCAAAAAATAATTTTATGTACCGCGGATCTTTGTCCAAATTACGGATGCCCAATCGCTTTTCCAGTTCTTCAAAAGGCATTCCGGAGTTAAAAGCGATTTCCACATTGCGATTTTTGCTCCATACCCATTGAGCAACATCCTGCTCTATTGCCCTGCCGTCCGAAACCCCGTTATCAAGAATTACCGCCTTATATTTTCCTTTTTGAAAAGAACTTTTAAATTCCGCTATAGACCCGACAAATTCACAGCAGAAATTTTCACCAACCCTATCTGCTATCAGTTGTATAATATTCTGAATTTCTTTATCATCTTCTAAAACCAGTACCGAAATATCCGAACCTTGTCCGCCGCGATTCCGATTACCGCTCATTATCCACCTCCCTAACTGCTGAAAATAACTGTATCTATTATATAACTAATTTTAAAAACTGTCAAATTTAAATCACCGCCAAACCGGCGCTAACCAAAAGAAATATGCCTATAGCGTCAAGCAAAAACGTTATAGCAATAAATTTCTTCGTGCTCAAACGGTAAATTCCAAGAATTCCCACACCTAATTCGTCCGGCAAAGGCGAAGCAATAATTAACGCCCCAATAACCGGCCCCAACCAAGCGAAATATTTAGTATGCGCAATATAATGCGCCCGGAAAATGGAATCGCCGCCTATTTTTTGAAAAATTTGCCTTAATTCATCTGTTAAACCGTCTTTAAAAAACTTAAAAATCAAGTAATCCCCTATTATGGACCCTAAAGCCCCGAATAATGTTACTAAAAATATATTATGACTGTCGGCAAATAATACCAATACCGTCCCGGCTGGCACCACCGTAAAGGTAGAAACAAAAAATATTCCGGCAATAAACGCTCCAAAATATCCGAATTGACTTAAAACATCAATAAACTGCCGTAAAACGCCGGTATAAAAAAAGAAAAAAGTAACGGATAAAATACCGATAAATACAGCCAAATTGGAATATTTTAAATGATGATTCATAAATTATTTAATTCTTTTTGATATTTCTTTTTAACCGCTTCAAACGCGGCTTTATCTTTTTCATTGACTGGCTCGCCGGGCGGAATTTTTTCTTTAAACGGATTGATTAATGCCCCGAATTTATGCATTTCGTAATGAAGGTGCGGACCGGTGGAAAGTCCGGTGGAACCGACATAGCCGACAATTTGTCCTTGCGCCACTTTGGTTCCAACCCGAATGCCTTTTGCTAAAGAAGAAAAATGGCCGTAAACCGTCGTATACATTTCATTGTGGCGGACCTTGACGGAAATTCCATAATAGCCGTTCCAGCCGGCCTGGACTACCGTGCCGCCACCAACGCTGACTGCCGGCGTGCCGGCTGGAGCCGCATAATCAATGCCCCGATGAGGGGAAACCTGATTGGTAATAGGATTCAGCCGGGCGTAAGAAAATCCGGAACTGATATATTTATATTGAAGCGGGGCTTTTAGAAATACTTTTTGCACCGAATTGCTATTTTCATCATAATAACCCGCTTTGGTATTTTCGCTTTCGTAATAGAATCCCTGAAATTTCTCGCCGTAATTATTGAATTCCGCCGCCAGAATCTTGCCGGGATGGCTATAAACGCCGTCACGGTATTTTTTTTCATAAATAACTTTAAAACTGTCGCCTTTTTGGATTTGGGCCGCGAAATCAATCTGCCAGGCAAAGGTCTCCGCCAAAGCCAACGCTAGCCGTTCATCTAAATTCTGTTCCACGATAGTTTGGTAAAGCGAATTCTCAATTACCCCTTTGGCGCTGTCAATTTTAACCGAGTACTCAATCGGAGTTTTTTCCGCCTGCCAATATTCCGCAGTGGTAGTGGATAAATTTTTAACCGACAATTTTTCATCACGGTCTATTTCATAAACTAATTCTTTAAGCGCGCCATTTTTATCGTAAACAAATTCCAATTTTTTTCCAGCGGCAATGCTCGCCAAATTATAAACTTTCTTGGCGCCGTCTAAAATCGCGTTCGCGGTATCGGTCGCCACGCCGGTCTCGCTCGCCATAACGCTAAAAGTCGCCCCTTGAAGAATTTCTTTTTTTACTACCAAATCGGCGTCTTTTTTAAATAAAAATTTATCGCCATTGCTAAGAAAATATGAAAGCCCAAGCACTCCGATTGCCAGAAATATTTTAAATAAGATATTCATAAATTATGATTTAACCAGATGCTCAAGCGCATAACTTAAATTCGCTCCCACTTTTTTCCCGGGATTAAAAATGTTTTGCAGGTCAAAAATCCGCTTAGTTTCCTCAAATAATTTATAAACCTCTCCTCCATACATTTTTTTCAAATATGGACTGCGAATTAATCCGTCGTTATGCTCGGCGGTAATGGAACCGCCGAATTCTAAAACTAAATCATAAACTTTATCGGACAATTCTTTAATAATCTCGCGATTTTTGGAGTCGGCCAAATCCATCAGCGGAATAATATGAAAATTGCCGTTTCCGATATGGCCGGCAATAGTATAAGTAAAATTGCCGTAAGAATCCAGAATTTTATTCAATTTCGGAAAAAATTCCGGCAATTTTTCCACTTGAACGATAAAATCGTCAATAAAAGGCGCGGTTCGCTTGCCTTTAATGCTTTTTCTTAACAAATTAAAACTTTCTCTCCTGATAGTCCAATATTTTTTTGCTTCCGCCTCATTTTTGGCAATATGAAATTTAATCGGAAACGGCTTAAGTTCTTTCCGCAAATCATCTAAACGGGAAATGATTTCCTTTTCATCATCGCCGGTAAATTCCGCCAAAAGCGCCAACTCCGGCATTCCGCCGGTAAGAAACATCCAAAATTCCGGCAGAAATTGCCAAACCAGTTTAAGGATATTTTGTTTTAACGATTTGATGAAGCTCGGCAAAAACTTCAAAGCCAATTTTAAAGTATGGCTATCAAACGATTCAAAACTTTCCGGCTTAAATCTCATAACGGTTTCTGCCACGCCGACTAACGGCTTTAAGTCCTTTAAAAAAAGCACCGCTAAACGGGAGTATTTTTTAGGCGTAATAAGACGAAAAGTAATCTCGGTAATAATTCCCAGCGTACCCTGTGAACCGGCAAATAATTTAGTTAAATCAAATTTATTTCCGTCCCAAACATTCCAAAGATAATAGCCGGCGGAATTTTTTGATACTTTCGGCTTAGCTTTTTGTAATAGCTCCTGATTGTCAAAAACCAGTTTGGATATTTTTCTATAAATCTCTCCTTCAAAATTTGTTTCTTTTAACTTTTTCTCTAATTCTTCCCGGTTAAGCGGTTTCAAAATATATTCATTGCCATCGCTTAATACCGCTTTCAATTCCAAAATATAATCTTCCGTTTTCCCGTACGCAAGAGTTTTTTCTCCTCCGGCATTATTGGCAACCATCCCGCCAACCGCGCAAATTTCTCTAGACGCCGGATAACTCGGCAATAATAAGTTTTTTTTCAATGTTTCTTTTTCAAAATCGCGGTAAAAAACACCCGGCTGTGCCCGCGCGTAACCGCCTCCGTCCCCGTAAGAATCTACTTCGTAAATTTTATTAAAATGTTTGGTAAAATCAATCACGATTGATTCTCCTAAATCACCGCCGGTCATATCCGTGCCGCCGCACCTTGCTGTTATAGACAGCAACGCAAATTCAGGCAGACCAAGAGCGGATTTACGCCGACTGATAAATTGCACGAGTTTTTTAATGTCTTCAGAATCTTTTGGAAAAACTACTGTTTCCGGCTTTACTTCAAATAAACTGGCGTCACGGCTGTATTTTTGCAAAGTTTTTTCGTCATTCGCAATTTCTCCCTTGATAAATTCTTTAAGCTGATTAGTTAGCATATCTTTTTATTATA
Organism: Candidatus Harrisonbacteria bacterium RIFCSPHIGHO2_02_FULL_42_16; assembly: GCA_001818695.1. Classification (GTDB taxonomy): domain Bacteria; phylum Patescibacteriota; class Minisyncoccia; order UBA6257; family 02-FULL-45-10c; genus 2-02-FULL-42-16. The sequence continues at coordinate 23,981 of MHJG01000025.1, forward strand.
ATCTAAAAATTTTTATATAAAAATACGAACGCCTGCATGTTACCATGCAGGCGTTTTACTTAGATACCCAAATGCTTAAGAGCCCAAGTATCCTAAGAATTACAGGAGAAGACCTGGTCGCCCCCACCCCACTCACGCAGATCCTCGACCGAGATGGCGCCGACGAACCAGCCAGCGCCGTGCCAGCGGACGCTCACCGCCCAGGGCACTCCTTTGACATTGTAGACATAGAAGATGTTCGCGGAGCCATTGGTCAGGAGCTTTCCGAACTCGACATTGGGTTGCTTTTTGAGGAGCTCCCAGATGCTGGCGAGAGTCGTATCGTACTTGCTTCCCAGTTCGTCCAGGATCGGCTTGTCCAAGGAGTTCTTCTTGAGCTTGCTAATGCGGAGGGTGATTTTTCTTTGTGGGTCTTCCACCTTACACAGGAAGTTCTCTTTGAAGTTGTCTCCGATCGCGGTGATCTTTACCTCTTTGCTGTTCGTGGTGAAGTGTTGATTGGCTAAGAACTTGCCGGTGGATGAAACTTGGACAGTGCCAAGTGAATCCAGGAGCGCGGAGACTGCCGCGTTTCCGAACTTTCCCCTAATCACGTTCTGAAGCGCAGCCATCACTACATCAAACAACAACGTTCCTTCATCAGTTCTGCGGACAAGCTCATCCACTCGTCTCCGCAGTTGTCCATATTGTTCGTCGGTGACACATTTTTGCGTCATAACGATACCTCCTGTTTTTTATTTGCCTGACGGAACTTCTGACAGTATAGCATGATTAGAGTTATTTTGTCAAAAGAAACGCATCAAGAATTTGCTTAACCGCGGAATAGGGCTGGGCGCCGTTAATGACTAATTTTTGCCCGCTTTTGGCAACAACAATGCTGTAAGGAGTGCCACTTCCTCCGGAAGCAACCGCGTTTTGATAATCCTTTTCCACTTTTTCCGCGTATTTTCCGCTATTAACACAGCTGTCAAATTTCTGGCGGTTTAATCCGACATATTCCGCGATATTGGATAATTCTGAAAAAGCCAAACCATTATTAGACGGCGTAACTTCAAAAAGCCGGTCTAAGTACGCCCAAAACGTCTCGTTGCCGCCTAATTCCGCGGCGCACTCGGTCGCTTCCGCTTCTTTGCGAGCTTTTGGATGCAAAGAATCCAAGGGAAAATGGCGATACACCCAAGCGACATTATTGCTATATTCATCGGTTACTTGCCGCATCGTATCGTGAAATCTTTTGCAAAATGGGCATTCAGTATCAGAATATTCCACCACGACCGCCTTTGCGCCTAAATTGCCGCGAATATGGTCAGAACTGCCAACAAGACGCAAATTTTCTGTCGGCGCTCCGGAAGGAGCGGAATCGCCCAGCGCCTCTCCGACATTGGCCGGCTGAACAGAATTTCTGCCGGTCGCGTAAATAACCGCCAAGGAAATCATCGAGCCGGCGATTAAAATCGCCGCCGGCACTGTTAAAAAATTTTTACTTTCGGGCAAAGAACCGTTTTCCATATTAAAATAAATTATACAAAACTTTTTTTATTTATGCAAGGCAATTACGATAAAGAAAAAACCGCTTATTTAAGCGGTTTTAACCTGCCTTCTTTAATATTTATTTCAAACTGTTCCATAACACCTTGCGCCATTTTTTTAATTTCTGGAGGTATCTCCTGTTTTTGTAATTTTAACACAGTTGCATTGGCTATCGGCTCAACTAAACGATCTGGGTCTAACCTTTTTATTTCTTTAAGTACGACATCACTTCCTACTCCAATTTTGCTACAAATATATTTTGCATTTACAAAATGACATTCTCGTAATAATTGATAAAAATAAACTCCACGATGTCCCTCGACAAGTCCGCCACACGATTCCTGAAGTTTTCTATATACTCTTTCAAGTTTAAGAACTACCCAGAATAACGTTTCGGCATCTTTTTTATGGTCTTGTTTTGCCACCTTATTCTCCTTTCAAAGTTATCTGATTCTATTATATACCTCATTAAATAGGTGTCAATGCTATCCGTTAAATCTATTACTTGCCGTCAACCGCCAATGCTTTTCTTTTGCTGAATACGAAAATATATAAAATATCAAGAATGGCTAAAGTGTTCAAAAGCAAAATTACGATAAACCACCATTTATCGTTTTTCTGCGCCGCAGTCCACAAAGCAACGCCTTTCCAGGGAATAGTCCAAAGAACAATCAACGCCAATAATAAATTGTTTTGCAATATGGTTTCCATCTTGTAGTGAGTACTTCAATTTTACTCAGTATAAACTTGTTGAACTATCTTGTAGTGAGCTTGTCGAACTATAAAACTAGCCGGAAACTTGCGGCAATCCTAATTTACTTTTAATTTCTTTCATTTTGGCAACGACCTGTTTTTTTGCTTTTTTAAAACCGGAATTTAAAATAGCATTTAGGATTGAGGGTTGATGGTTGAGGATATGGAACGATTTTAACGAATTAACGACAACTTTTGCCAAATCCGTCTTAAACTCCCCATATCCCTTGCCGTAATATTTTTTCTCCAATTCCATCACGGGTCTTTCGGATAGCTCCGAATAAATACTTAAAAGATTGGATAAGCCCGGCTTATTTTTTTCGTCATATTTAATTTCACTGCCGGAATCAGTTACCGCGCTTTTTATTTTTTGCATTATTTCTTTTTCTGAATCGTCTAAAAATAAACACCCGCTCGGCAATGTTTTGGACATTTTCTTCTGTGGGTTATCCAAGCTCATAACCCGAGCCGTTTTGGCAAGAATTGCCTGCGGTTCAATAAAGGTCTTGCCGAATTTATTATTAAATTTCCGCGCTAAAGTCCTTGCCAGTTCCAGATGCTGAAGCTGGTCGTCGCCAACCGGAACGAATTTAGCATCATATAATAATATGTCCGCCGCCATCAAAAGCGGATAAGTAACTAACCCCATATTAATATTATTGGGGTCGTTTTGAGCTTTATCTTTAAATTGGGTCATTCGGTTTAGTTCGCCAGGCGGAGTTATAGTACTTAAAATCCAAGTTAGTTCGGTTGATTCCGGCGCTTGCGACTGAACAAAAATAACCGATTTTTTTGGGTCAATACCGGCAGCTAAATATGACTGCGCCACGGCTAAAATCTCCTTTTCTTTTTGTTTTGGAGAAAAATCAATCGTCAAAGAATGATAATCGGCAATGAAAAAATAACACTGATATTTCCCGCTATTCTGCAATTCCACAAAATTTTTAAGCGCGCCCAAATAATTACCGAGATGCAGACGGCCGGTGGGCTGAATACCGCTTATGAGAATAGGTTTCATTTTTATTAAATGGTGAATGAGACATGGAGCATGAATATTTTAACATGTCGCTTGTCGCTTTTACCATTACACTTCTATTAATACCGGCAAAATCATCGGCCGGCGTTTAGTTTTATTATACAGCAGTTGCCCTATTTGGTCGCGCACCAATGTCTTCACATAATCCGGGTCAGGATGCTGATGTCTCGGAATCCGGGAAAGCAATGACTTAAGTTTTATCCTAACGTCATTTATTAATTCCTTATTTTCTTTAAGATAAATAAAACCGCGGGAAATAATATCCGGAGTTTTAAGAAGCTGGCCGTTTTCCCTGTCAATGGTGGCAATCACCACCACCATTCCCTCTTCAGACAAGTGGAGACGGTCACGAAGCACCACCTCTTCCACATCGCCGATGCCAAGCCCGTCCACCATTACATAATTGGTAGGAACCTGTTCTTTAGTGACAGTAAACGAGTCCTCGCGCAGTTCAACGACTTGGCCGTTATCCAAAATAACGGCATTTTCTTTCGGGATGCCGACGCTTTGGGCGATTTTTACGCAGGCCTTAAGTTTAAAATAGTAAGCATGCACCGGCACCAAAAATTTCGGCTTTACCCAGCGGATTACTTTTTCAACATCATCATGAAAAGCGTGGCCGCTGGAATGAATGTCCAGCAATTTGGAATTGTACACCTCGTCCACTTGCCGGGAAATATTATCCTGGAGAAGCTGGACGCTCCGTTCGTTGCCGGGCACTACCGATGACGAAAAAATTACTTCATCACTTTTTTTGAATTGAATATGCTTATGCTCGCCGTTAGCCATGCGGGTAAGCCCGGCATTCGGTTCGCCTTGTCCACCAGTGGAAAGAATAAGAATTTTTTCATCCGGATATTGATGGACTTCTTCAATGGCAATAAAAGTGTCTTTTTTGACCTTAATGAAGCCAAGCGACTGGGCGATGGAGATATTGGTCTTCATACTGCGCCCGTTTAGAGCAATCTTTTTGCCAAGTTTTTCCGCGATTTCAATAATTTCCCCAAGCCGGGTAAGTAAAGAAGCAAAAGTGGTGATAATCAGCCGCCCCTTCGCGTTTTTCATAAGTTTCTCCAATTCCTCAACTACAATTTCTTCCGACAGCGAATGGCCGGGAAGGTCGGCATTAGTGCTGTCAATGAAAGCGGTATGGATATTCATAGAGCCGAGCCGTTCAAAGACATCAGTATTAACAGTTTTTTCCGAACGATCGTATTCAACGCGGAAGTCCCCGAAATGAACCATTTTTCCAACCGGGGTTTCCAAAATAAATCCCACCGCGTCCGGAATTGTATGGTCAACATAAAAGAATTCCGCGGTAAAATTCTCCGATAAGACCAATCTATTCCCGCCCTTAACTATTTGAAATTTCGGCTTAGGAAGATTAGGAAATTCCTGAAACCGCTTTTCAATAAGCATTTTGGTGATTTCCACGCAATAAATAATCGGATTTCCCAATTTTTCTATCAAGTAAGGAAGAGCGTGAATATGGTCGTAATGCCCGTGAGTCAAAATAATTCCCTTGATATTCTTCCTCTTCGGCTCTAAACAAGTAATGTTCGGAATAATGTAATCAATTCCCGGAGTTTTTTCTTCCGGAAATTGGATGCCGACATCAACCATTATAATTTCGTTTCCATACTCAAAAAAAGAACAGTTGCGCCCAATTTCTTCCAAGCCGCCCAAAGCGGAAAAACGCACTACCTTGCCGTCCTTGCTGCTTTCGGCTGTTTTTATCCGCAAAGGCGGCGGAGACACCCGCGCCCGCTTACTTGCCGATTTTTTAATAGTTTTAATCATAAATTTATTTAATGTAATTTTTGTTAATTGTGATTAAGTGCCGGGGGTGGGATTCGAACCCACATGGTCTTGCGACCGCTGACTCCTGAAGCCAGTGCGTCTGCCAGTTCCGCCACCTCGGCATTTACTTGAACACTCTCTTTGTGTCTAAATACCATTTCTCCACGCCGCTAAAACGGCGCGCCGGAGTGTTGATTGTTTCTTTTTCAAGCCCACCGAAATTTTTCGGAGCGGCATATAAATACTTTGGAGAATACAAAAAGAGCGCCGGGCTGTCTTCGGCTATAATTCTCTGCAATTGCGCCAATTCCGTTTTTCTGGACTCCGCGTCCGTATTTCTGCGGATTGACTCTAACAAAGAATCGACCTTTTTATTTTCATAAAGCGCCAAATTAAAACCGGGATAAAACCGTTCCGACGAATGCCAAAAAGAGAAAATATCCGGATTGCTGTTTAGGATATTGCCGAAAATCAGCATTTGGTAATTTCTGGTTTTTATCACTTCATTGACAACGTCGGCTGGGTCAAGAATAATCGGAGTCAGCTTCACTCCTATCTGCCCCCAGTCCTCTTTTAAAATATCCACGGTCTTTATTAAAAACGGTATATTTGGAACTACGATGGAAAAATCCAATACTTCCTTTTGTTTGCCGATATTTTTCTCCCTAAATTTAGTTTCTTCATTAACAACCCATTTATCTTTACTTAAAACCTCTGACGCCATACTGACAGAAAATTTTAAGGACGAAGAAGTAATTTCCTCGCTGTATTCTTCCATCAGCGGAAGAATGGGCGAATTTACCGGAAACGCTTTTCCCCTCAGGGCTTCCCGGACTAATTTTTGCTTGTCAGTCGCCAAATTAAGGGCGGCTAAAACGCTTTTAAATCCTAAGCTCGGCTTAGCGCTTTTATTGATAAAAACCGCGTAATACTGGGGAACGCTCTTCTCCAAAACTTGGTGGCTTAGAGTTAACTTGCCGGCATCATCGGGATTTAAGCCGCCGAAACCGTCTATCCGCTTCGCGTTAAAAGCGCGGATAAGGCCTTCGCTATTTTCATAAAACTTCACCTGGAAATTTTTGATAAACGGCTGCTGGCCGGAAAAATTTTCATTGGCTTCCAAATAATAATCCGTTATAAATCCGTCTTTTCTCTTTTTGAAAGACGCGAATCTATACGGCCCGCTTCCTATCGGCTCTAAATTAAAATCGGAAAGATAAAGATTGGCGGCCGGAAGGGCGCCGAAAATGTGCCGAGGAATTACTTTAAATTCTTTAAGATTATCCAAGAAAAAAACATACGGAGTTCTCAGGGTAAACTCTATTTCCAATTCGCTGATTCGGTTGGCGATTACTCCCTGCCAGGTTAAAAACAGCGGAGAACGGCTTTCGGTATTTTGAATGGCGTCTATGGTAAAAATAACATCGTCGCTGGTAAGCGGCTTGCCGTCACTCCATTTAAGGTCGGTCTTCAAAACTACATTCCAAGTTTTTCCGTCATCACTGACTTTATGATTTTCGGATAATTCCAATAAATTTCCGAATAGCAATTCAACCAAATCGCGGTCCGCATCCGCACTGGCTATAATCGGATTCACCTTGATTGGCTGGCCAACAATTCCCTCGCGGTACAAACTGCTTTTCACCGGAACTTCAACGGTTTTCACGTTAAAAGCCGAAAGAGCGAGCAAAAATCCGGATACAGCAAACATAAACAGAGCCACCAGAAAAATCCGGCGTTCCTTTTCGGTAAAATTAAAATAAATTTGATATAAAATATTCATCAGTATGCTCCTGGTCTCCTGCCAAACAGCAATTATGCTAAATGCCAAAATTAAAGCGAAAAATAATGTTGCTAAATATATATTAAAGAAGCAGGTCTGCGAGCGCGAGTAAGGCAAAAACAACGGCAGACGCGATAGTTGCCCAAAAAACGAATTTTTCCAGTCCTCGGCGGGTCTGATAAAAACTGCCTTCACCCCCACCCCCAAGAATTCCGGACAAACCCGAAGTCCGCTCCTGCAATAAAATCAGCGCTATTAATATGATTGAAACAACTATTTGGGCAATGGCTAACATAAAATTAAATTCTTTGTTTATACAATGATCGCGCTGAAAAACTCAATACTATATTAACAAAAGTAATAAGAAGCGTTGCATATATTAAGGGTTCTGTTCCTGTAATTGTAACATTTACAATGAGGATGTCAAGCAGATAAAGCATTCCGGCGTTTATCACCAGAGTAAACAGACCGAGCGTAAGAAAAATTATCGGAGACAAAATCATCTTTACTAACGGTCGTAGGTATAAATTAATCAGGGTAAAAACACCGGCGACAATCAGCAAATTAATGAAATTATCGGAAATTTCAAATCCGACGATAAAATTGCCCGCCAAGATAATCGCCACCAAATTGGAAAAAAAGGAAAACACAATTCTTGATAAAAACCTCATATTTTTAATTATAACATAAAAAGCCAGCTGGACTTTTTTAATAATATTTGATAACATAGTTCCAGTTCCCAAAAAGTAAAACTTTGGAGGAATAATGCCAAGAAAGGGGCGGTGCGATTGCGGGAGCGAATGTTTTCCTTATTTCGGCATAAACAAAGAAATTATAAGAGCCGAGCTTAAAAAACAATACGGAGAAAATGCGCCTTATAAGCCGGGAATGTATGAACTTTATGAACACTTAGCGATAGAAAACAGAGTTAATAAACTTTTTAGTGACGCCGGTATAAATCCCTTTCCGTCAGTTGATGCCGAAACCGCGCTGAAGATACTTGATTGTCCGCTGGAAAAACTCCAGCGGACAATAAACGCTAAAAAACTTAGTGCGAGAATAACTTCCAGCGGCCAGATATTTATCAGAATTAATGATCTCTGGCATTATGCCGTTAAAAAAGAAAGAAACCGTTTGCTAAAAATAAAGCCCGACCCGTATCCATATAATAAAAGCTGGGTTAAGGCCGAAAATACAATCGCGGCTAAATTCACAAAAACGCGAGTGGCGGTTTTTCAAGAAGTTACCGCGTATCGCGCCGCGCAAATTATCGGTTGCCACACCAGCACGATTACCCGAGCGGGACGTACTTGGAGAATTCGGTCGCGGAGAGTCGAAAATGAACATCGTATTCCGATTATAGAACTCTGGCATTATGCTAAAAATCTTGAAGTTCGCCGGTTAAAAAAACTCTCTAACAAAAACCGCCTTTAATCAGGCGGATTTTTTATTTCAGCTTTTTCAATAAACTCTCCCCCGTCATTTCCGGCGGTTTGAGAATTCCCATTATTTCCAAAATAGTCGGCGCCACATCGGCTTGAGTGCCGGCAATTTCTTTTTCTGCCCTATCAATTTCCTCCGGCGGCTTTTTCTTTTCTAATCCCTTGCCCGCGATATAAATAGGCACCGCTGAAATGTCGTGCGTGGTGGTTGTTTCTCCTGTTTCCGAATTTCTCATGGATTCAATGTTGCCGTGGTCCGAAGTTATGATTAAAACCGCGCCTTTGCTAAGAGCTATTTTTGTTAGTTTGCCCATCTCTTCGTCAATCGCCTTAACCGCTCTTTTTGCCGCTTCAAAATCGCCGGTATGGGCAACCATATCGCCATTGGGATAATTCACCAAAATAAAATCAAAAGAACGGTCTTCTATCGCCTGCGCCGCCCTCGCGGTAAGCTCCCGCGCGTGCATCTCCGGATTTTCCGCGTAACTCAAAACGCTCGGCGACGGAATCAAAACCCGAAATTCATTCTTAAACGGCTCCTGCCGGAAACCGTTGAAATAATAAGTAATATGGGCGTATTTTTCCGTCTCGCCGATGCGAATCTGAATTTTCCCGTTATCGGCCAGCGCTTCGCCTAAAGAATTATTGAATTTTTCCGGCGGAAAAGCGGCCGGAACTTCAATAAACTCTTCCGAATACTGCGTCATCGCGCCGACATACAGATTACCGAATTTTTTAACCGGAAAAGCGGCAAAGTTATCCAGAACAAACGGCGCAACGAGCTGGCGCATACTGTCCTCTCGGAAATTAAAAAATAAAATGGCGTCATTGCTTTTAACCGTCCGGTCCTGGTTGATGACGCTCGGCTCAATATAAAAATCATCCGAGCCGTTCTGGTACTGCGCCTGAATGATATCTTCCAATTTTCCGGATGGCGCGGCTTCCGAACCGCCGATTGCTTCATAAACCTTTTGAACGCGATCCCAGTGCTGTTCTCTGTCCATCGCGAAATATCTTCCGGCAATACTCCCGATTTTCACCGAATCATCTCCGCCGATTTCATAAATCAAACTGCCGAAAAGCCGGAGAGCCGATTGCGAAGCGCTGTCTTTGCCGTCAGTAAAAAGATGCAGGTTTATTTTTTGGACGCCATTTTGTTTTGCTAATTTTATCAATTCAATCAAGTGCCGGATAGAAGCGTGGATGTTGCCTTCGGTAAGCAAACCGGCGAGATTCAGGGCGCTGTTGTACTCTTTTACATGCTCAAAAGCGTTAAGAAACACCCGATTCTTCGCGAAACTGCCGTCCCGGATTGAAAGCATAATGCGCGGATAGTGCTGATAAATAATCCTTCCGGCGGCAATGGTCTGATGCCCTTCGCTATTGCCTTCAATTCCGGACGGCAGTCCGATAGAAATGCCGGATGTCTGCAAAGCGCCTATTAAAAAATTACCCTTTAAATAATCAATATTGGGCGTGCCCTGGACGAAAATAGGATTGGAATCATTTTTCAAGCCAATCCCCCATCCGTCTAAAATTGCCAAAACTACTTGACTTTTAGCCATGTTATAAATTATAATATATAATATAATTAAGTGATAATAATTAAATAAATTTGTAAGTTCGCGTCAGTCACCATGAAAGGTTTAGCGAACAATAAAATATATGAATTTAACAAGCCCACTTTTACTGGCTGGTTTGGGATTAGCATTAGGAATAGCGGCGGGATACTTTATCCGGCAATACTTTGCCCAAAAACAAGCTGATTCGGCGGAAAATAAAATTAAGTCCTGGATAGACGAAGCGAAAACGCGCGCCAAAGAAACCGTTTTGGAAGCGAAAGACCGCGCCGCCAATCTTTTAGAAGAAGTCAAAAGCGAAGAAAAATCCCGCCAGCTTCACCTGGATAAGCTGGAAGAACGGATTCTTAAAAAAGAAGAGACGCTGGAAAAACAGTTTTCCGATATTGCTTCGCAAAAAAAATCTTTTGAAGAAAAGGAAAAAGAAATAGAATCGGAAAGATTGGCAATCAACGAACTAAAATCAAAAATCCACCAAGAATTAGAAAAGGTGGCGAACTTGTCGCTAAAAGAAGCCAAAGAACAAATTTTAAATAAGGCGAAAGAAGAGCACAAAGGCGAACTGGCCTTAGCTTTTAATAAATTGGAAAAAGAAGGGCAGGAAGAAATTGAAAAACGCAGTTTGAATATTATCACTACTGCCATCCAAAGATACGCCCGTTCTCACATCACTGAACTGACCACCAGCGTTTTTCAATTGCCGGATGAAGACCTAAAAGGAAAAATTATCGGGCGGGAAGGCCGGAATATTCGAACTTTGGAACGGCTGACCGGCGTGGAAATTATAGTTGATGAAACGCCGGATACCATCGTATTTTCTTCCTATGACCCCCTGCGCCGGGAAATCGCGCGGTTGGCGCTGGAAAAACTGATTAAAGACGGGCGAATTCAACCGGCAAAAATTGAAGAGAAAGTGGAAGAAGCGCAACAGGAATTGAACAAGCGCATGCAGGAAATCGGAGAAAACGCGGTTTTAGAAGTGGGCGTGGTGGGACTGCCAAAAGAAATAATAATGCTTTTAGGCCGGCTGTATTTCCGAACCAGTTTCGGCCAGAATGTTTTAACCCATTCTGTGGAAATGGCGCACATTTCTGCCATGCTGGCATCGGAACTCGGCGCCAACCCGGAAATCGCCAAAAAGGGTGCGCTTCTGCATGATATCGGCAAAGCCATTGACCACGAAGTACAAGGCACGCATGTGGAAATCGGCCGGAAACTTCTGCAAAAATACGGCATTAGTGAAGAAGTGATTCAGGCGATGCAATCGCACCATGAAGAATATCCTTATTCTACGCCGGAATCCTATATAGTAACGGCCGCCGATGTGCTTTCCGCGGCCCGGCCGGGCGCGCGACGCGGCACAGTGGAAAACTATATTAAACGGCTTACTGACTTGGAAAAAATCGCTACAGGTTTTGCCGGAGTAAAAAACGCTTACGCGCTTTCCGCCGGACGGGAAATCCGGGTCTTTGTCGTGCCGGAAAAAATTGACGATTTCGGCGCGCTCCAGCTTGCTAAAGATATCGCTCACAAAATCCAGACCGATATGCAATATCCGGGCGAAATAAAAGTGAATGTAATCAGAGAAATGCGCGCCGTGGAAGTGGCTCGGTAGTTTTGGATTACAAAATTTCGTTTCCCCTCAACCCGTTTCACTCATCCAGCGACTCGTTCACTTGTGCTCGCCGCGTTGCCCCGCATAGCGGGAACCCTGCCAACGCGACTGCGCGGGTTTCGGATAAAACAAAATTCTATAACCCCAAAATTCAACGTCGTTTAATTGTTAAATTAAAGTACTCAACCTACAACCAAGAATTTAAATTTGACACTAATTTTTTTATAGTATAAGCTATTTATTAATCACCAAAGTTCTTTAAAAAGAGGTAAAATGAAAGATTGGTTATCCCCTAAAACGCCGGAAGAAGCAGAAAAATATCATCGCTGGCTTGAGGTGAATGATCCAGAGCTTTATAAAGCGATACAAAGACACAAAAAAAGTAAGTGTGGAAGATTCTTGGGGGGGCATTTAAATACAAATGATTATTTAAGTTTAAATAATGAGTCAACACTTCCATTCATTGCAGTAATCCATTTAGCTTTTTGCAGGCATTGCCAATTTTCTGTACGACGACTGTTCAGAAATCAAAGATGGGGTAGAAATAAAGGACTGTAATATATAAGCGGATTAGATAATTAAATTTTTTTATCGCCTGGTTTGCCAGGCGATTTTTTTATTCCTTATCTTCTCTAATTATATCGAATAGTTGAATGGTTAAAATAAACTCTGCTACCGTCCATAATTAATTTGGTTCTAATATTAGAACCAAGCATGGATTGACCAATAAATGACCTAGACAATAAACCGCAAAATTGAATTTTATTTTTCAAAGCCACCAAATCGTACTCGGTGGTTTTTTATTTGTCCGGTATTTTGATATAATAAATTTAACCGGTCGAAAAATAATAACTGTCCAAACCCACAAATAACATCTGAATCTACAAACAGTATGCGAATGGCTTACAAATAGCCACATTCAAACTAATTTTGTAGATTTGGATAATAATTTGTAGGTTAGAATCGGCTAATCACATGACCAAAGAGTCCTTAATTCAAACTGTATTAAAACAAGCGAAATTAGAGTCAAAAAATCAGGCGAAAGCGGCAGTGGAAGCGGTATTTGGCGCGATTACCAAATCGCTAGCGCGCGGCGAAGAAGTAACCGTTACCGGATTTGGCACTTTCCGCGCCGCTAAAACCGCGGCACGCTCCGGAGTCAATCCTAAAACCGGCGAACGCATTCAAATTCCAGCTGGGATAAAACCAAAGTTTAAAGCCGGAAAAGCCCTAAAAGAAGCAGTAAAATAGAACTACTCCAAACCAACTTTTTCTTTCACAATTTTGCTGATTTCGCTAAAAATCTTATAGGTCTCTTTAACTTGCTTAAGGGACTCCTGAACTAATGATTTTACCGTCGGCGGTTGTTTTTTGCCGACTGCGTCCTTATTAACAGGGATTTTAAATTCCGGTTTTTTTTCAGCAGTATTTTCATCATTAACCGGCACAGCGACAGTGGCGGTGGCAGTGGCATTATCCGCGCCAACGCCGATTAACTTAGCTTTAAGAGCGGAAACCCACCCAAAAAATCCGCTTGGCGTTGAAGTGGCGGCCAAAACCGCTTCGGTCGAAGTTGCCGAATCAAGAGCGTTCATCGGAAAAAGTTTGACAGTTATATTTTCCATAACCAATATCCTGGCCTCTTCATTCAAACTTTCGGCTTTTTTCAATCTGGCGACAGCTTCAGCAAACAAAACTTGAGTATCCTCATTTTTAATAAGATTGGCATTTTCCAGTTTTTCTAAATCTAACTTAATTTTTTCCAACCGATTGCCGGTTAAATTTAAAATTGTTTTTTCCTGAAAAACCAGCGTAAAAGCCACGATATTTTCGGTTTTCGGAATATAAACCAAAGTATGCCAATCTTTAAAATCTTTGGCCAATTCCTTAACTTCCGAGGGCGTTATATCGTCCACCAATCTATCTCTGATGGTGCCGTAAACATTTTTATTTTCTTCCAACAACCCCAGCAAAGCGTCTCTGGTTTTTTCATTCTCCGCATTAAGGTCTTTTAAATTATTCAGTTTATTTTTAAGGTCTTCATCTTCTAACAGCGTCAAACTCAATACCTTATTAAGCGCCTCCGCCCTTGCTTGGATTTCTTTTTGCTCTTTTTCTTGTTCAGTCAAATCCGCGTCCTTTTTAACTTCCGCCAGCTTATTTATTTTTCCCGCCACATCTTTTAAGGCAGATTTCAATTCCTCCTGCGCGTAAACGTTTAAAGCATTGAAAAATAACCCGCCGGCAATAAGGCAAAGAAACAAATAATTAAAAAATAAATTTCCGATTAAAAATTTTTTCATACGAACAACGGCTAAAAACCGGTTCCTATAAAGTCAGTCCGTCTAATAATTTATTGATTTCTTGATTACGATTCTCCGCTTTATCCAATTCGCCCGAAGCCGCTTTCAAAGCTACTTCCACCGCTTCGGCGGAATCTTCATAATACTGAGCTTGCGACAGTTGAATCTGAATATCCAGATTTTTCACTTCTTTTTCCAAATTTTGCGAATCAAGGCCGGAAAGAAGAGACGGGGAAATAAGTTTTTTATTTATAAAGGATAGTCCTCCTAATATAAGAAAGATAAAAATCGCCACCAAGCCGAAAGCGGCGCTGAATTGCGCGATATTAAAAAATTGGCGAAATGCTCCGGCGGGCAAATCACCTTTTTGCGGAGAATTCAAAATAAAGGAACGGGAGCGTTCTTTAAAACCCCTATTGGGTTCAAGAGTATTAAACTTCTTTAATAATTGTTCCATTTGTGTTTCCATTTTCGTATAAATCTTTTAACTCTTTTAGCGCCCGATGCTGGATTAAACGGATTGCGCCTTCGCTTTTCCCCATTGAACCGGCAATTTCTTCATGCGATAAATCCTCAACAAAACGCATAATAATTACATCCTGATAATCCTGTCTGAGCAAAGGAATGGTTTTCTTTATTTTTTCCAATTGAAAATCTATGTCTAAATTTTCGCCGCTTCTGTCTATTACCTTAAAATCATCCTCGCCTGTCTTGCTTAAAGAGATATTATTTTTAGCGGTTCGGTAAGAATCTATAACGGCATTCTTAGCAATTCTGTAAAGCCAGCTGGAAAAAGGAAATCCCTCGTCTTTATAGCCGCGCATATTCCGCCAGGCGCTAAAAAACACTTCATGAGTCAAGTCCTCCGCCTCTTGTTCATTGCTTACTTTAAGAAAAATATAACGGTATATTTTGGGAAGATAATAATCATAAAGCAGGCCAAAGGCCTCTTTATTCCCCTTTTTCGCTTTCTTTATATGTAATTTTTCACCTTCTATCATATATAACGAATAACTTATGAATCTATTTCATAATTGATTATTCATCCTTATTATACCAAAAAATCCGTACCAAAACCGTACGGACTTCTTAATATAAGCGCATTTTAACTTACTCTCCCAACTCTTTCAATAGAGCGTCTAAGGAATCCTTTTCCGGACTGGAATTATCGGAATTGTCCATTATCGCGGCGGCTTCTTCCGATAAATTATTAAAACCGGGCAAGTCCAAATTTTGAGGTTCGGTCGCTTTCATTACAGGTTCTTCCTGTTCCTGATTTAACACATTAGCAAGCTCACTCCCGCCCGTTCCTGTTAATTTTAACGGTTCGATTTCCTTAACAAAATTTTCGGAGCTAAAAAACAAAGCAACGCCGAACACAGCCGCAATAAAAACTAAAACAATAAATTTTCTGGATAATGGGTCGCTCATGATTCTATTATAATCGTTTTAATCAAAAAAATCAAATTTATAAATTAGAACGCGGCCGCGGAGGATGCGGCGGGCGATTTTGAGAACCCATTCTTTGAAGATAATCATTAGCTTGTTTTAGCATAACCTTACTATTCTTATGTTTTAACAATTTTTGGGCGTCATTATGTAAAAACCAACCATACCCTTCATGCTCATAGGAAAGACGCACTTGCGGCTTATCCGTACGCGCCAGAAAAAATAGCACAATTTTAAAAATTTTCTGCCCGTCGCGCTGATAAATATATTTGTCGGTTACTTTAAAATTCCTTTCCAAACGCAAAGAATTGGCCGAAATTCCGGTCTCTTCCGCGGTTTCTCGCAATGCCGTTTGGTAACTGCGTTCGTCTTTTTCAATCTTGCCTTTGGGGAAATTCCAATATCCCCTTCCGTGGTACATCAGAAGATATTTGGTATCCACTTTTCCGTCCCGGTCTTTTTCCCGTTTATATATGATTATTCCGGCTGAAATCTCACGCATAAATACTACACGATACTAATATACGAATACATACTAATAATACGAATCATACTAATCTTACCACCTATTTCAATTTTAAAAAAGAAAACCGCTTAAATGCGGTTTTAAAAATATAAATAATTATTCATTTTCACCTCTTTCTCCGAATAAAACTACAAGCCGTTCGCGATATTTTTCAAAAGAAAAACCACTCATACTTAAGTGGTTTCTTTAATTTCTTGTTCACGAAGATATTGATCGCAATCTTGGCAATATTCTGCTTTTACTTTCCAAAACCAACTGGAATAACCGCAATCGCTTTTGCTCCGCTCTTCAACTTTAAAATATTTATTGATATGCGAACATTTTTTACGAAGCGCCGCCAATCTTTCTTTGGATTGCTCCAAAATATCAAATAATTTTCTGTTCTGTTTTTTGTTTTCAATTTCAACTTCTAATTTAGAAATTTCTAAGTCGTTTAATACTCTAAATCTTTCTTTGCCGGGTATTAAATCATTAAAAAAAATAGCACGTTTATCTTCTTTAAATTTTTTTTGCCTCTTCTGATAATCTTCAGAAAGCTTTGAACGTTCAGATTCTTTTTTCTTAATTTCAGCAAGCAATTTTTGACATTCACGCGCTTCCTCTATATTCAGCATTTTCTTTTTCTCCTTTTCACTTTTCAAGGTTATGAATAGAGTATAGGGCAACAATAGATTAATGTCAATCCTTTAAAAATTTCAACATCTTCTCCAATGGCCAAGCATTGATTATATCTCCGCGTTCCACCCAGCCGCGACGCGCCTGCGCAATCCCATATTCCAACCATTCAAAATGAAAAATAGAATGGGCATCGGAATCAATAGACATTTTTACTCCTTGCCCAACGCATTTTCTGATATACTCGTCTTTTAAATCAGCGCGGTCGGAAGCGTTGATTTCCAAAACTGTTTTGGTTTTTTTAGCGTGGCGAACCAATTCCTCCACATCAACATCATACGGCTCCCGTTTATTCAATATCCTGCCGGTAGGATGGAAAATAATATCCACATTCGGATTAGACATCGCCCGCTTAATCCGTTCGGTCTGGTCTTTGCGCGACAAATTAAAAACCGAATGAACCGACGCGCCCGCTATCTCGCATTTAGATAAAATACTGTCCGGCAAATCCATGGTGCCGTCTTTTAAAATATCACACTCAGTACCCTTAAGAACTTTGAATTTTAAACCTTTAACTTTTAACTTGCGGTTGACTTCGTCAATCTCCTGCCATTGCTTTTTAATCCGTTTTTCATCCAGCCCGTTCGTTATGGTTAAACGCTTGGTATGGTCGGTAATGGCAATATATTCCAAACCGCGCTCCATTGCCGCTCTTGCCATTTCCTCAATGGAATTCGCGCCGTCTGTCCAATTGGTCTGAATCTGTAAATCGCCTTTTAAGTCATCGTAACCAACTAAATTTGGAAGTTTTCCGACAATAGACGCTTCAATTTCTCCTGTCATTTCCCGCAATTCCGGCTCTATATACTGAAGCCCCAGTTTTTCATACAATTCCTCTTCAGTACGCCCGGCAATAAACTTGTCTCTTATCGCTTGTCGCTTGTCGCTTTTAAAAAGTCCGTACTCGTTTAGCTTCCATCCTTTTTTAATCGCTATTTCCCGCAAAGCAATATTATGCTCCTTAGAACCGGTAAAATAATTCAAAGCGGCGCCGTAGGATTCCGCCGGTACCACCCGCACATCCACATCCAAACCGTTTTTTAATTTTACCGCCGATTTAGTTTCTCCACGCGCGAAAACCCTCGCCACTTCCGGCATATTTACAAAATAGTCCATTATTTTACCAGCAGTAGCTTTAGCGGAGGCGGGCTGGTTTTCTTTAATAATCACTAAAATATCCGCGTCGCCGATAGTTTCTTTCCGCCGCCTCACCGAACCGGCGGCTACGGCTTTTTCCACGCCCTTAATGGCGCGAAACCGCGATTCAATTTCCCGAATCTTGGGCATTGCCAGCCCCAAAATAAACCGGCCACCGGATTTTTTTAAAAATTCAATTCCCTTTAAGATATTTTCTTCGCTTTTAACTCCAAATCCTTTAAGATTACGGATTCGACCGGAAGCAATGGCCTTTTCCAAATCCCTTAATCCGCGAATTCCCAATTTTTCATAAAGCGTTTTAAGGGTCTTAGAACCCAACCCCTCAATACCCTGAAAATCCCCGAGCCGTATCGGAGTTTTTTTTCTTAGGCCATCGTAATAGCGCGAATGTCCGGTCTTAAGCAATTCTTCAACTTTTTCCGCGATAGACGCGCCAACGCCCGGAATCGCTTCCAGCGCTTTTAGCCCGCCTTTCGTATATATATCTTTTACTTCCTCGCTTAATTCCGATACCGTTTCCGCCACTTTTTCATAAGCTCTTGGCTTAAAAGGCACAGCATCCATATCCAAATAAATGCTGATTTCATTTAAAATTTTGGCGATTTCTTGATTGTCCATCCCTCACCCTTAAAGGATTGCGAAAGCAAATACAATGCTCCGCTGATTAATACTTCGACTGATTTTCATACACTCACTATAAATACACATAAATTTTTATAAATATCTATCCTTTAAGGGTGAGGGATCAATGCTTCAAGGGTGAGGGACTATTTTAGCCCTGCCCGTATATGGTCCACCAATTGAGGGGCGGAAACGGTTTTCTTGGGCAAAATAAGGTCCGGAACAAATAAAAGCAGTCCGGCGCTGGAGAGCGCCAATAATCCCACTGATAAAAAAACCAATTTGAATCCGAACATACTGGCTAAAGAAGCGCCCAGAAAACCGGCCAAACCGATGCCAAAGCTCACAGAACTGCTGGAAATCGCCCAATCAAAAGCAGTGTGTTTTTTATCCAAATGCCTGGAAAAAATCGCCGACCATGCCGGAATATAAAACGAAAAACCAATGGCTTTCAAAAATTGGATAATATAAACATGCCAGATAGCCGTCGCCAGCATCAAACTGAAAGCGGAAACGCCGATTATCATTAAGCCGAAAATCAAAGCGTAAAAATCGTCCCGCTCCCCGTGCGTTTTATCCAAAAACAAAGAAATCGGAATTTGCAGGAACCCCTTAACAAACCAATAAATCGTGGCTAAAAATCCGATAGTAATCAGATTCGCCCCCGCCACATTATTTATCAAAAATACCGCAAAAATCGGGTCCAATAATCCCCAGCCGGACCACATAATCAAATCACCGATGATAAAATACCGGACAATCTTATTGAGCGGAGGAATAAAATCCAGATTGAATTTAATAATCATAAGTTAATTCATCGCCTTTAATGCCTATTTTAACCGCGCCGCCGCGGCTGATTTCCTTTTTTAAAATTTTTTCCGCAAGCACGCTTTTAATTCTATCAGAAATCACTCCGCGCAACGGCCGGGCTCCAAAAACCGGGTCATATCCCCACTCCGCGATTTTTTTGACCGCTTCCGGCGAAAAAACCATTTCCATGCCTTGATTCTTTTTCAAATCATCGGATAATTCTTTAAGCAAAATTCCGGCGATGGCAACAATGTCTTCCGGCGATAAACTCTTAAACACAATAATGCTGGAAAAGCGGTTAATTAGCTCCGGCCGGAAATATTCGGTTAATTTTTTCTTGAGCGCCTCGCTGATTTCCGCCATATTCTTTCCGGATTCCAATTCTGATTTTATAAAATTGGAATGGGCGTTAGAAGTGGCGATAATAACAGTATTGGAAAAATCCGCCACTTTGCCTAAATTATCCGTCAGCCGACCATCGTCAAAAACCTGCAAAAATAAGTTTAAAATATCCGGGTGCGCTTTCTCAAATTCATCCAGAAGAATCAAGCTATAAGGTTTCCGCAATACCGCATCCGTCATCGCTCCGCTTATTAAGCCGTCCGGCGAACCGATAAAACGGGCGATGCTTTCTTTGGTCTGGTATTCCGACATATCAAAACGAAGCATTGATTCTTTGGAACCAAACTGGATGCTGGCCAAAATTTTGGAAAGCTCGGTTTTCCCGACTCCGGTCGGACCAACGAAAAGAAAGGCGGCAATCGGACCGCCCTGCCTGGAAAGCCCACTCCGATATTCCCGCAAAGAACGGGAAACCGCTTTTACCGCTTCTTCCTGGTCAACCAGCCGCCGATGAATCAATGCTTCCATATTCAAAAGATCCTGCGCCTCGGTTTCTTTTGCCTGGCGAAGAGGGATATTCACGCGACGCTGGGCAATATCAGTAACATCATCGGCATTAAGCACTTTGTCGCCCTTATCTTTAGCGTCCGAAAGAGTTTCTTTTAGCAATTCCTCCGCGCTGGAAGGTAAAAGCTTATCCCGAAAATACTTTGAAGCCAATGTTACGGCTTGCTTGACGGCGGCAAAAGTCACAAAAACCTTGAATTGCTTTTCTAAAATAATGCTATCGTAAACTAGCAAGCGGGTGGCATCGGAAACGGATATTTCCTCCACCCGAACGGTCTCAAACGCTTTAACAAAATCGCTATAATGCTCGGTAAGCTGTTTATATTCTTTCGGATAAGTTACTCCAATAACGGAAAAGGCGCTGGATTTGATTGCCGGCAACAGAATATCCGCGGCATTGATATTTTCCCGGCCGGAAGTCCGAACTAAATTATGG
Source organism: Candidatus Harrisonbacteria bacterium RIFCSPHIGHO2_02_FULL_42_16 (assembly GCA_001818695.1). Taxonomy (GTDB): domain Bacteria; phylum Patescibacteriota; class Minisyncoccia; order UBA6257; family 02-FULL-45-10c; genus 2-02-FULL-42-16. Next base: position 44,407 of record MHJG01000025.1, read on the forward strand.
ATGTCCGGAATATATAAAATAATATTATTGGCCTGCGTTATTTCCTCAAGCATTTTTGTAAGCCGGGCCTGCAATTCTCCGTGAGTGGCACCGGCGACTAAACTGCCTATTTCCAGCATCACCAAACGCTTGTCAAAAAGCTCCGAAGGAACTTTGTCTTTGATAATATTAAAAGCCAAATGAGCGACTATTGTTTCTTTTCCCGAACCCGGGTCTCCGACCAATAAAACATTCGGCTTGGCGGGACGGGACAGCACATCCGCCAAACGGTCATATTCTTCCTCGTGACCTATTAAAAAACCAATTCTTTCCAGCCGCGCGTAATCAGTCAGGTCCTGGCTGTATTTATCCAAAACCGGAGTAGGCCGGGCGCTCCAGGCGCGATTCATAATCCGATGGCGGATTTTATACGGTTTATAAGCAAATCCTCCCAAACTTGACGGAAGATATTTCAACCACCTAAATTTTCTGTGATAACGGCTAAAAATCAGAGCGTTTTCCAAATCGCCCGGGTCAATGTTAAAAAGCTGAAGAATCCGCAAAACAGCGCTGCTTTCACAATGGCTTAAAGCGGCAAATAAATCCTTCGGCTCTATAAACCGGTTATCCGCCGCCATTGCCTGTTCCATCGCCAATTTCAGAATTTTTTCAATTTCGGCCAGCATTTTTTCCTTTTGCTCTTTTTTATCCAAAACGTACTTTTTCTCTTCCAAGCTATTTTTCAGCGCTTCGTCAATTTTTTCGTCCACCTCTTCAGGATTCAAATCCATCCTTGTTAATCCGCTCCGAATATCTTTCTTGTCAATCAGCCGCTTTAAAATAAATAAATAAAAATTTCCGTCAAAAATTGATACCCGTTCAAAAGCGTATTCCAAAACAGCAAAAGTAGCCGGCGTAACATATTGCGCTAAATTAACTTTACCGTGTAATTCTCGATTCAATGCCCGCTCGGCCTGGCCAAAATGCTTAGCCCTATCCAATAAAATTAAAAGCAACAAAATACCCGTCCAGCGGATTTTTGGAATATCCGAAAGCAAAAATGTGGCGCAGGCGGCAATCAATATTCCGTAAGCGGAATAAAAAATTAATCTTACCAACAGCCGGCCGGCAGAAGTCATCCGCAGGCGCGGGTCATAAAAATATAAATTTATATTTTTAAAATCGGGCTTCATAAATCAATTACAATCCTATAAATCGCGTATAACGGCAAAAAAGCCCAAAGAAAAAATGACGCCGACGATAGAAAAATTACCGTAAAATAAACGGCTATGGCGGCAAAAATTCTAACAGTACGGAATAAAAATCCCCATAAATAGCCGATTAAACTGTAATCCTGATAAAGCGGCTGGAACCAATTTTTAAAAGTAACTCTAAGCGCGAATACCCTGTCTAAACGTTCCAGAAAATTCAAGGTCCAATAAACTGCCCGAAAAAAACCATTAAAATACCAATGTCTAAAAAAATCAGCAATCCGAATCCTAAAATGATTTAAAACGTATAATAGCGAAACCTCCATCTTATTTTTATTATACAACACATTGAACCGTTATTAAAAAATCCCTCTAATCAAGGGGGATTTTAATGCAGGTATTGATAAACTTCTTCCGAACTATTAAATATCCTGCCTTCTTTCAAAATAAATAATTGTTCCGTCCTGCCGGGAGCGACTTTCAACTTCAAGAAAACGCCTATAAATTTATTCCCATTCTTCAAATCGCCGAAAACTATGCCCTCGTTCTTCATTCCCCAAATCCATCGCCCATCTTTAAGCAATTGGCTGTATTTAACTTTTTTAAAAAACTTTCCGTCTCTTTCCTCTCCTAGGAACCAAGCTCTGAAAAAAATGCCTAAATTAAAGAAATTTACCTCCAAAATCCGTTCGGCCGGGCCATATTTGAGAATTTTTCTGTGTTCAATTTTTGGACCGATATTTTTCTGAACGCCGTTAGGAAGCCGTAACCAAAAAAACTTCTCGTCTGCGTCAACAATTTCCCAAACTCTTCTGTTCCAGATCTTAGGAAATTCCATAGCTATCCCCGTTTCAAAAAATAATCTATTAAAATCTTAACAAGTAAATGGGGGGTTGTCTATGCAGGGGAAGGGTCGCCCGGCAAAGGATTATTCCGGTCTTCAAAAACTTCTCCCAAATCTTTCCAGTCATCAAAATTTTTATTAGGTTTAACAAAACACTGATTTTCATCCACAATATGCAAAACAACTAATTCTCCTTCTTCAAAAAAGTTGTCCTTTTTATTTTTAGTCATAAACAGCAACCCGTCATAACTGGAGCCCAAACAGGACTTAAAAAGGTCTTTCATTTTTGTTTCTTCTCCTGATTCATCAACCAAAATATAATGCGACCAGCCAAAACGAAGATTGTCATCAGTCATTTTGATTTCCTATATCCAATTTTGAATTTTTAGAATACTGGTTAAAGGATAAGACAAAATAAGAATTTAGTCAAATGAAACGCTCCTATCATACTATTGCCGATTCGCTCTTCGTAAATTCGCCCACCCGAGTCCTTTCCAAATCCGACAAATACGCGCCGACCTCCAAAATCTTGCCAATATCCCGAGCTAACGCCCGGATATAAACGCCCGGACCGGTAACCACGCGAATTTTAAGGTTTGGCCATTTATATTCCAAAAGTTCAATCTCTTTAATTTCCACGGCGCGAGATTTCAATGCTACTTTTTCACCCCTACGCACGCGCTTGTATGCTTCTTTGCCTCTTATTTTCACTGCGCTGTAAACCGGCGGCACTTGCTCAATTTTTCCGACAAATTTTTGAATTGCTTTTTCAATATCAGATTTCTTGATTCTATCCGCCGATTCAAATTGATTTATTATTATCTGATACTTCTCTCCCTCCTCATCATCTGTCGCGCTTTCCACCCCTAATTTTATTTCAGCGATATATTCTTTTTCTTTTTTAACCGCTTCGGAAAGTTTTTTCGTGGCTTCCCGGCCAACGCCAATCACTAAAACTCCGCTGGCAAGAGGGTCCAGAGTTCCGGCATGCCCAACCCGTTTTTCTCCGGTCAGCTTCCTGATTTTTTCCACCATATCATGCGAAGTAGGGCCTTTGGGCTTATAAACGGCAAAAATTCCGCTCTTGGGAATTTTCAAATTCATATTAAAGTTTTCCGTTTTTAATTTTCTCCCGGATTTTTGCGACAAAATTATTGAAAAAATAAAGATTATGAAAAGTAAGCAAACGCATTCCGGTTATTTCATTGGCGCGGAATAAGTGGCTGAGATATTGCCTTGTGTAAGAACCGCACGTTTCGCAGGCGCATTTTTTATCCAAAGGATTTTTATCTTTCAAAAAAACCGCCCGCCGCAAATTCAATTTTCCAAAATTAGTAAAGGCAATTCCCCGCCTCGCGTAATGGGTCGGAACAGTGCAATCAAAAGTATCAATGCCATTTTTTATAATTCTTTCCATATCTTCCAAATAGCCGATTCCGAGCAAATGGCGCGGCTTATTCTTATCCAAATAAGGAACAGTCCACTTTAAAATTTTTTCCGTCATTGCTTTGGACGAACCAAGGTCGCCGCCTATGCCAAACCCGGCGAAATCCAGTCGATTGATAAATTTCGCGCTTTTCTTGCGTAAATCCTGATAATGCGAACCCTGAACAATGCCGAATAACGCCTGACTGCCCTGATTGAAGGAACGGCAAATTTTTGCCCATCGATGGGTGCGCTCCAACGATTCTTCAATATATTCCCGGCTGGCAAAAGGCGGGGTGCATTCGTCAAAGGCGAAAACAATATCGGCGCCAAGAGCTCTTTGGATTAGCATTGATTCTTTCGGGCCGATAAAAAGCTTCCGGCCGTCCAGCGGCGATTGAAAATAAACGCCCTCATCGGTAATTTTCACCTTTTTCGGCTGCCGGCCACGAACAATCAATTCTTTCCGCTGATTGCCCGGAAAATACTTAATTATTTTTCCAACACCTAAATCGTGCCCAAATCCCAAACTAAAAACCTGAAAGCCGCCGGAATCGGTCATCATCGGCCTATTCCAATTCATAAATTTATGCAGTCCGCCGGCGGATTTAACGATTTTTTCTCCCGGCTTTAAATGCAGATGAAAGGTATTGGCAATTAAAATCAGGCTTTTAGTTTTCTCCGCCTCTTCGCTGGTAAGCGTTTTAACCGTTGCCTGCGTGGCTACCGGCACTAATGTAGGCGTTTCCACTTCTCCGTGAGGCGTCTTTAACATGCCTAAACGAGCGCGGCTTTTTTGGGATTTTTTTAAAACTTTAAATTCAATCATAATATTTTACGCCGTATAAGCATACCAAAATATAACATTTAAAAAAACCGCCGATTGGCGGTTTATTCCGGTTTTTTACGCTGATAAAAAATAACTCTTAAAGGAGAATCGGAATCTAAATGCTCCATTCTATAACCATATACTTGCTTTAAAAAAAATCCAGTCATTACAAAAAAGACACAACCGCGAAAAGTGACTCCGCGCACGCTGACTAACACCTCATAACCACTGGCTTCATCTATAACCACTGGCTTCATCTTCTGATAATTTGTATATTCTCTTTAAACTAAAATGCCCGTAATCATCCGGGCCGCATATCAGTTTCGACCTGCGCTTTTTTCCCATATCTCAACCTGATTCAATGAGCGCTATTTTCAATATACAAACTTAATCTAATTGAAGTCAAATAATGCTCTTACTTAATCAAATTTTTAAACTCTTCCACCATCGGCACCTGTTCGGCTTCCACGCCATATTCCTGCGCGGTGTAATAAGCAGTCCAATCGGCAAATAGCAACGAAGAAAATATCTTATGAAAGAGGGTTTCACCTTTTATAATAACAATTTCCACCGGCAATTTTTTTTCCCGATACAACCTTTCGGTTATATTCATCCGTTTGGTAATTTTAGGATTATCCAAAGCGTCTTTTAAAAATAAAAAACAAAATAACTTGGAAAGGGCGCGGGTGGAGTCCTTTACGTCAAATCCAGTCATTTCATTATGGTTAAGTTCGGAAAAAGCATTGAGATAAGCGGGTATTTTACCGGTTTCATTAAATTTAATTTTCCAGTTGTAAGCAATTGGCTTATTACGAAGCGAAGAATAAATTACCGGCACATGCCCTTTTAATTTTTTTGCCAGCGCCTTTCCCGCTCTTTCCAATTCATATGACTTTAATAATTGCGGCAATTCGGTTAATTCCTTAACTAATTGTTTTTCTTTCATAAGTTCCGCCAATCCCTTAGTGGCGTAACCGGTAGCGGAACGCGGTTGTATTCCGGTTGACGGCATCTGTACATAGGGAATTTTTAATTTTTTTGCTAATTCCAATAATTTCCCGCCCGTAGCGATAACCACCAATGGAAACTTCTTTTTTAGCGCCACCTTAAATCCGTCAATGACTTCCTCGGTATTTCCGGAATACGAACTGGCAATAATTAAGCTGTTTTTTAAGACATTCTGCCCAAAGACAGGCAAACTATAATCTCGGTGCGAATAAATATCTATGTTAGGATTTCGGATTTTGAATAATTCCGGCGCTAAATTAGAACCGCCCATTCCCAAAACAACATACTTCCTGTATTTTTTTAATTTTTTCCCGTTTTCCACGAACGGCTTATATTCAAACTGCTTTGGAAAATTTTTAATAGCGTCGTACATCATAATATTATTTTATAGTAATTTTATTCAATAATACTCTTTCTATTATCTTATCATCCAAAAGTAAAAGCGAAAGCGCGCAAACCAGGAGAATCCAAATCAAGCTCTAAAGTATGCCAACCATAATCATCTCCGGTATTAGAAAAATTATAAAGTTGGGAAAATTGGATAACAGAAACCGATTTGCCATTTTCTATAATAACATTTTTTCCTTTATTATTTTCAGTTAAATAAACGCCGTCCAATTTAACAATAACTTTCACCGGCTTATCGTCTTTCGCGCTTAACACGATATTTACTTTGTTGGCTTTATACCGGATAATCAGCTTCCCCTTATCGCCGACAAATTCAGAAAACTCCGGCTGAATGTTCCAAGTTCCGGAAAAATAAAACCGGTTATCTTCAATATTTTCCGGTTCATAGAAATTAAACGGCTTATTGGGAAGCGCGTTTTTATCCATATTGCCTATATTGCTAAGACGCTTGTAACCAAGGTATATTTCCGGAGTGCCGATTCTGGAAAAATCCGCGTCCGGCGGCGGCTCTTTAATTTCGGCAAATTTATCAATAGAAAGTTGTCCGGATTCCAATAAAAGCTGTTGAATGGCGCTTTCAGTTTCCGCGTAACTTCCTTCGCCAAAATGTTTATAACGGATATAACCGTCTTTATCTATCAGGTAATGGGCCGGCCAATAACGGTTGGCAAAAGCATTCCAGGTTCTATAATCATTATCCAGCGCCACCGGATAAGTAAGATGATATTTTTTTATCGCCTCCGCCACATTCTCTTTCTTTTTCTCAAAATCAAATTCCGGCGTATGAACGCCTATCAAAACAAAATCATTGCCTTTATATTTTTCATGCCAGCCCTCCACGTGTGGCAAAGTCCGGATGCAATTTATACAGCTATAAGTCCAAAAATCAATCAACACCACCCTACCCCGCAGTTCTTTTAAAATTAACGGTTCGGAATTAAGCCAATCTTGAATGCCAACCAAATCCGGCGCCCGGCTTTCTTTGGGCAATGACGGCAGTTTAGATAAAAAATTTTTAATTTCTTCCGGCATATTTCTTTCTTTAAACGCGATAATTCCGCCTAATCCATTAATGTATGCGTAAACGCCGACAACGGCAATTAATAAACCGACAATTATTAAAAATAATCTTATGGGATTCACTTTTATAAATAATCTAATAAACGGTCATAATTTATGAACTTAAACAACTGGTAGCCGTAGGCAAGCAACAGTCCGGTTCGGTTCATTATCACTAAAACTCCCAATGATATCAAAAAAATTCCGCCGATAACCGAAGTCGCGTTTAAATATCTTGAATACCGGAAAAGATAATTTGAAGCCGAACCGATTCCGGTCGCTATTAATAAAAATGGCACGGCCAACCCCATTGAAAAAATAGTTAGGAGAACCGCGCCCTGAAATGCCGTAGCCGAAACTGACGCCAAAAGCAGAACCGAACCGAGAATCGGCCCGACGCACGGCGTCCATCCGACCCCGAACGCAGAACCAAGAATAAAGGAATTAAGCGGATTACCTCTCTTAAAAATGGGCGGAACCCTGATCTGTCTTTCCGCTTGCAAAAATGGAATTTTTATCACATTCAGCATAAAAAATCCAAAAATAATAATGAAAGCGCCCCCGATACGGGCAAGCCACAAACGATATTGCGCCAACGCCCCGCCAAAAAATCCGGCCAAAGTTCCAAAAATTATAAACATCGCGCTGAATCCGGCGATGAAAAATAATCCGTTTAAAAATATCTTAATCCTGGTATTCTTTTCTTTAGCCGGATTTTTAAGGTCTTCCAAGGATACGCCGCTGATAAATCCTAAATATCCCGGCACCATAGGCAGAGTGCAGGGAGCAAGAAAAGTAAGCACTCCGGCAATAAATGCCGGAATTATAAGCGCTGATACCGATAAATCCATATCAAAAAAATTAAGCGCCGCCTCCGGTAAATAAAATAGCGAGGTTGGCGGCTAACAAAATTAAATCAAATTCCCAGCCGGTTTTGTCAGGCGCGGAAAATGGAATGCCCCACTTAAATTTCTTATAATAAATTGCTCCGACCATTACGGCAGAAAGTAAAAATGCCGACGCCTGAACCTGCGCGCCAAAAATCAATCCGAGCGCCGCTAACGACTCTGCCGCTCCTAATCCCAAAACCATCGGGGCCGGCATTCCAGTTCCGGCCGACATTGCTTTATATTTTTTCAATTTCGGCGCTCCGTGGTATAAAAATACCGCCGCTACCGCTAATCGCAATAAAAATAATCCGAAATCCCAGTATAATAAATTTTCAAACATAACGGTAAATTTTAAAATAATTAAATTTTCGACCCAAAACCGGTTTACATCCGAACTTTTTCCGGCCCTTGATTCTGATAACGCAAAATAAAATCATTAATCCTTTGAAGATAATTCGGAACTTCATCAATATTAAATTTATCCAATCTGCCCCAGGCGGCAACCGCAATATCTTTATCGTTCGCTTCCCGCTTAGTGACTATCGCGAAACCGCCCGCCAATTTTTCCAATTCCTTAACTGTCTCTGCCGGTACCCGGGAATGATAAGAAACCCAGATTTCCCCGTGTTCCAAATTATGGATTAATTGCTCATCCGGCAAACCATTCGGATAAAATCCTATTGCCGCCGGGTCTTTATAATGCCAGCCGGAAGTCGGCGGATTGGAATTATAAACCGGATGCGCGCTTCCAACCTCAATGTGGTTAGCGCCCTGGATCGGAATTGTCTGGCTATAATCCGGTCCTTTCGGTCCCTGATTAATAAACCAGCGAACCGCTAAAACCAAAAATCCAAAAACAGCCGCCCAGATAATGATTTTTTTAAAAACTCTTTTCATTGTATTTATTATAACATCCTTCGCTCTTCTCTATTTACGCTTACTTAATGTTAAAAGCGGACTGGCAATAAAGATAGACGAATAAGCGCCGGTAATAGTGCCGACAAGTATCAACAAAGTGAAGTGCTTCAGTGATTCGGCGCCCAAAAGATAAATCGAGACCAAAACAATCACCAAAGTTAAAGAGGTATTTATAGAACGAGCCATGGTTTGATTAACGCTGTCGTTGACGATTTCTTCAAGTTTTTCCTTATTTTTAGAATTCATAAGATTTTCCCGAATTCGGTCAAAAACCACAATCGTATCGTGCACGGAAAAACCCATAATAACCAGCAGAGCCACCAAAAAATTAATATCCGCCTCCACTCCCAGCCACCATCCTAAAAACGAAAGTGTTCCAGCCGGAATCAAAACATCATGGAAAAGCGTAACTAAAGTAACCCAGCCGTAAAGCCAAGAACTGACCGGATAAGAGACCTTTCTAAAAGCAAAAGCCACATATAAAGATATGCCGCTCAACACCATCAAAAAGGCGGTTACCGCTTTATTGCGCAATTCCTTGCCGACTGCCGGTCCGATGCTGGCAAAACTCAATTCTTCAAATTCGCCTAATTGTTCCCCGAATTGCCTGCCCAATTGCTGATGCTTCTCTTCGGTAATTTCTTTTAAACTGATAAAGAATTCGTTGTCGGTACTGCCGTTCCTGATAAGCGGGTTTTCAAAATTTTCTTTCCGCAAGATTTCTTGAAGAGCGCCGATACTGGCGCTTTTTGACTGGAATTTTATTTGCCATAAAGTCCCGCCGGAAAAATCAATGCCGGAACGGAATCCAAAAACAGCCATACTGATAATACTGGCCGCAATTAATAAACCGGAAAACGCGAAGTAATAATTTTTATATTTTAATATATTCATCCCTCACCATTCAAAGATAAATTCGCTTCGCGACTGAGAAGCGTTGTTATTGGCTGTATTTGATATCTTGTTTGAATTCATATTTTTTTAATTTATTCTTAAATCCTATTTAATCAATCTTTGAAGGGTGAGGGATTAATAAAAGTATTCAACAATATCCTGGTAACCGTAATGGCGCTAAACATGCTGACTACCACTCCGATAAATAGGGTCAGCGCAAATCCCTTTACAAAACTGGTGGTAAAATAAAACAAAATAAAAGTGGTAAGCATTGTGGTAAAATTAGAGTCCCTGATTGATGTCCAAGCCCGGTTAAAACCATTTTCCAAAGCGGAAACTCTGGAAGCGCCTTGTTTTAATTCTTCTTTAATTCTTTCAAAAATAAGGATATTGGCGTCCACTGCCATGCCGATGGATAAAATAAATCCGGCGATTCCGGCCAAAGTCATCGTAACCGTAAAAAGCTTAAACATCGCCAAAGTTAAAATCACATAAATAAATAAAGCTATCGCGGAAAAAACTCCAAAATTGCGGTAATACAAAATCATAAACAGCATCAACGCCAATGTTCCCCAAATGCCGGCCCAAACGGTTTTTTGGAGAGAATCGCGTCCAAGAGAAGCGCCGACGGTTTGCTGATGTATCAATTTAATCGGAGCAGGCAGGGCGCCGGCATTAAGCCGTTCCACCAATTTTTTCGCGTCTTTAGGGTTGTTAATTCCGCTAATTTGGGCGCGGCCTCCGGAAATTTTTTCATTCACGCGGGCTATTTCTACCACTTCGCCGTCTAAAATTACCGCCAATTCCTTGCCGACATTTCTTTCGGTTATTGACTCAAATATTGCCGCTCCTTCGCTGTTAAATTCTAAATTAACAACCGTCGGCAAATTAACCTGATTAAATCCCAAACTTGCTCCTTTAATATACCGGCCGGTTAATTCCGTACTCTTAAAGAGCGGTTCTTTATCTTTGGATTCCGGCAATTCCACTTCGGCAAAATATAATAACGGCGTCTCTCCGATTTGCTTAATGGCCGCCGACACATCGTTAACGCCGGCCAGTTCAACATTTAAACGATTTGATTCGCCGGATTGCGATATAGTTACCCGCGGTTCGCTGACGCCGAAAAGATTAACCCGTTTTTCAATAACATCTCTCAACCCGTTCATTACAAAACTGCGGTCTTGTATACCGGCCAGATTCACTTCATAAATCAAATAACTGCCGCCAACCAAATCCAATCCTAATTTCCAAGGCAAAACGTTTGAAAACGGGCTTTGCGGATAAATAAAAAACCCCGCCAAAGCAGTTATCAGCAAAATAACTAAAAGCAATAAAGATGATTTAGCGCGAGACATTGTAAGTGATTATATTACAAAACAAATAAAAATCAAAATTGACTGGTATTTTTTCAATTATTACATATTACAATAGCTAAGAAAAAAACGCCACTGTCGGCGTTTTTCTATAAATTATCTTTCTTAAAATTCCGCCAAGACCTCATTTGTTTCAATACTTTGGCTACCGGCCATCTCATCCACTGAAAAAACCAGAGGTGCTTCCATGTCCTGATTTTCTTTTTAAAATAAATTGTGCTTGGAGCTGTTATTGCGGAAACCCATTTAGTTAAAAAAGGGATTTTAGCAACTTTCAAAAATGTTACAAATAATAAAAGTTTATATAATTCTGCCGGAGAAGGCGTAAGCAATCCAATAAGAAATAATCCGAACATTATAAAAGCAAGAATTCCGGCCACTATTCTAATTAGCAATCTCATATCTTTTATTTTTAACTTTTCAATCTCTGCTTATATTATCACAAAATTTTCGCTTTGGCAAATTCCAAAAGTCAGATTTTGGTACCCTTCCACGGTCTAAGAATTGCCGTATGTAAGCAGTATAATGCTTTTTTGGGGCTCATTCCAGATATGAGTTGAGGCACCCCGGTCAGGGTCATTGAGGCCGGTTTCGTCCATCAGCTCTTTTACTTCTTCCGCCTCATCTTGATCTAAATCATGATTTTCCATTAGTTCTTTAACTTCTTCCTCGGGCTCTTCTTTTTCTTTATCGCCCGCTTCATTTGTATCGTCAAATAATGGTTTATTCATAAATTTATTTTTTTCAATACGTCACTCGGGTGGCGTATTCAGGATATTCCAACATTCTCCATCCGGGGGCGGGAGATAGATTTTAAGTTATCCACCACCCGCGCTTCTTGACTTATACCGACTACTTGCTGTACTATTTTATTAATAAGTCGTCATTTAGTTGACGGCTTGTACCAAAAGAGCGTGTCCTAGGTCTAGGGCCCGCTCTTTTGGTTTTTACCATATTTTGTAGAGGTAATTTTTATCAATCACCCTTCTCAAATCCTTATTCTTGCCGGTAAAATAATCTTTAATTGCTCCGCTTACAAGGTCTGATAATTGCATAGCGTTTACATATTCCGAATTAACATGCGTGATGTGTTTTATTCGCTTAATCGTTTTAGTATTAACACGCCCGAATAAGTATTCATCAAAACTACTGAAGTAATCTCCGTTATACATTCTCCTGTCGGCTCGATCGATTACGACTTCCGACTCGGTTAGTTTCTGTTTCTGCGTGGTAAATAAAACGAGTTTGGATAAATTATAGTCATCAAAAATATTATGTAGTTTTACATGACCAGCTGTCGCAAATTTACCTTTGTAGGTTTGCTTGTCCACTAAGCGGTAATAAACCGGAATGCCGATTTTATTTATAATCGCAAGTAAATCCATGTACATCGGAAGTGGAATAATGGTAGATTTTATCTCGCTTCTAAAACCATATTTCTGGCGAATCTCCATAATCTCGTTTTCCAGCGCAAATAATTTTACAGAATCAAGATAAATTGCAGTGAGAATATAAAACAAACTTGCTCCGGTCGGGATTTTATTTCCATCCGCATTAGTTTCAAACGGCTTCCCCGGATCGCCCGACTCGTCCACAAAAATGTAATGCTGAATGTTGGCCATATTTATATTTTACCGCCTTTCAATTTTTAAGCCAAATTCTCGCTTGATTATTCTAAAATTTAGATATATTATTTATCATGGTCTGAAATGACATTTTTTAATTTTCAAAATAAAGATGATAAGTATGTATAAAAAAATTGTCTTGTGGTTATCTCAATTATTAACTACCAGGAATAGAAGCATAAATATGCCGAAATATGACCAAGAATACATGACACTAGGTTTAGTTATGGAATCTAAAGATGAATTAGATACGGAAATAATTAATTCAACTATAACTATGATTTTGGGGCTAAATTTAAATAATATTGTTTTTAAAGATAAAAAAACATGGGAAGATTATTTTAAAAAAGTATTAAATCTTACTAAGAATCTTCTAAAAGCAAACGAACATTATAGAAAATATTATAAAGAAGAAGAAATTTTTCTTAGAGAATATAAGAAAAAATGTTTAAAAAATTCAAATACTAATGTATTTTTAACGACAGATCCTGTAAGCTTGAATACAGAAATAGATGGATTTTTATCTCAAATAAAATCGGCATTAGATACCCTAGCTACAACCATGAATCCCTTACTGGGATTTAATTTAAATGGTTGGCATAAAAATAAAGATAAGGATGGTATCAAAAAAAGTGGAACAAGAATTGTTAATTCTATAGAGAATTTGCCGGAATTTTTAAAAAATAAAGCTAAGGGCCTCAAAAAACATATTGAAAATAATGTAGACGGGATTACTTACATAGTTAATTTAAGAGACAAAGTTCACCATAGTGGTGGATTAAAAAGTATTACTGATATTACCTATGATTTTAGGAATAAAGAGGTCATATCCCAATATATTATTCATTCCGAAGGTAAAGAATTAGTTAAGAATTTTTTATTAAGAACCTTAAAAGATATAGTATTATTTTTTAATGACACACTTATTTTATCTATATTAATTAAAACTCCAAGTGGTATGTGCATACGGAAAAATAATAAAAAGGATTTTCCTCCATATAATTGGTTTGCATACTGATTAAAAAATTAGTTATTTAAAGATTTTAAATTAGTTTCGGCTGCATACCACTTAGTCAATAAATAACTTATAAAAAGAGGCGAATTTTATTTATCGCTGTAACAGTATAGTCCTCAATTCGTTTTAATATTTAGGCAATCCAAAAAGTTTTTGGGTTATCTATCCAAAATAGAATATTTACGCTTTTGAAAGAATACTTTTTCTTATAAAATAGTTAGATTGCTACCAATCACTATAAAAAATTAAAATAAAGATAGTCTATTCTCTAAAAAGTGGCCATATTTTGGTCGTTTTTTGGATTACAAAAATTAATCAATATAACCTTAAATTAATATGGCAGGAAAACAAGTTTGGGTTAGCCCATCTAATGAGGGGTGGAAAGTACAGAGTGCTAAAGCAGAAAGAGCCGCCGCAATTGTTGCAACAAAAGTAGAAGCAGTTGAATTAGCTAGAGAAATAGCAATAAATAAAAAGGCTGAGCTCATAGTTCAAAATCTCGATGGCGAAATTGCTTGGAGAAATTCTTATGGCAATGATTCATTTCCACCAAGGGGATAAAAAGGTGCTTAGAAAACGTGCCTAGTAGGACGCGATTGCGGAGATAAATTTTCTCCAATTTCGGCCGAAGAGCACACCATCTATAAAAATTAGCCATTAGGCTAATTTTTATTTTAAATCTCCAACAATTTTAATCTCCTCCGGGGTGAGGGCGTAGAGTTATATTGATGCTGAATAGGGTAGGGACTTTATATAATCTTCCATGAATTTCAAATCGGGATTCCCAATTTTATCTACTGGAAGTTTAATTTTTTCAAAAGGCAACCTCATTAGCCGAACCTGCCTACCATAGGCATATTTGTGTTTTAATTTGCTTAATATGGCCACTAAAAATAAAGAGTTGAGTTTATTTAATTCAAAATTAATTGGGACAAGGGTATGGATATTATCATCGCTAAAGTATTTATCGTTATGATAAAAAACATTAAAAAACATATCTATCGTTATTTTATTTTCAAATAATTTCTTTTTGTCCTTAAAGTCCTCAAAAGAGATATGCTCTGATACGCCATTATTGTTTTCTCCGGCAGTTATAAGCGGAACATCGCCCCCTATTCTATCTAACTTCGTCAATCTTTCTCCTTTTTCAAAAGTAAATAAATCGCCCAAACTAAACCATCCCCACTTTCGATCAAAAAGAGGGGGTTTTTTATTTGACGCTGATTTTATATTTAATTCATCAATTCTTAATTTTTGAAATCTATCAGGTACTTTCGCAGGTATAAATAAATCTCTAATGGTCTTATTAGCTTGTCTATTGTAACTATAGCGATACCTGTTTCTTTTTATACAAATTGTATAATAAATCATTTCTCGTTCTGTCATTTTTCTTTTGGGCGTAAGATAAAATAAGTCTCGGCCACTGTAATATTCATATGGCTGTAAAAATGTCGCCAAAACCGACCCGCCACCCGCAACAGTTAGCGTTCCAGAAGAAATCGGTTTTACATCGTTATTTTTTTCTACAAAAGCGGAAACTCCGTTATTATTTTCGGTCCGCGACACAAAGCAAATAGCCTCTTTTGATCTTTGAGGAACTTCATTTAAATTTATGAGTTCGAGATTCACGCCATATTTAACCTCAAATAAATCTGAAACTTTTACAAGATTCATATTCATTCATTTAAAATTTTAAATACCCAATATTTTTTTAACTCTTTTTCAAATTCTTTTTCAGTAATATCAGAGTAGTCGGTTTCGAGATATGCTTCCGCGCACCACTCGTCATTTATGCCAACTTTTTTTCTTATACTAATTCCCGGCGCAACTTTTCTATTAGTAAAATCAGTAAGCCATTTTTCTTTAATTTTGGGCCACTTATCAGTCGAAATTCTTCCTTGAATTTTATCTTTTCTAAATCCATCATCTTTCCAATATCCGAACCAGCTCTCGTGATGCGGGTCGCTGTCATGCGGAACATGGGCAGTAAAAACCATAATACAAGGAACTACGCCAACCGGATAAAATAAATCATTTGGCATGCTCATCACCGCTTCAAGACGATGTTCTTTCAAAAGTTGTTCGCGCAATGGATGCGGCGCGATAGCAAGCGACATCGGCACAATTACAATTCCCGTGGCATTTTTTTGCAACGCATTAAGTATTTGAATGACAAAGTTCCATTCATGCAAATCCTCGCCTTTTTGCGAATAGGGCGGGTTAATAAATCCAGCCGTTGCTTTATTTTTAATTTGATTAAAAATTTCTTCATCAAAACAGGAGCCCTGATACAGGTTTGTTTTGCCATCTCCGCGCAAAATCATATTAGACACCGCCAAGGCGAACATGGACGGTTCTTGCTCAACTCCAATAAGAGAATTTTCCAAAATTTTCATTCTTTCTTGCTCGCTCACGCCAGTGACCATTTTTTTCATAGCTGAAATAAGAAAACCGGCCGTACCGCAACAAGTATCTAAAACTACGGAATTTTTATTCAACTTCGCCAAATCGGCGAAAAGTTCGGTGATATGTTTAGGAGTAAGCACAATACCCAGCCCCTGCGCATCGCCGCCGGTATAACGGATAAATTCGCCGTAAAAATTGCCAATTATGTCAAAATCAAAATGGTCTTGAGTAAAAGGCTCCATTTTTGAATTTATCTCGCGAACAATATGCGCTAAAGGCGATTCGTTCCTTTTTTTATCTTTCTTTTGCAATTCCGGATGATATTCAATAAAACTGAAGGCATTTATAATCGCCTGTTTCTTTTCTTCCTGATTTACGCCGAGCCGAGCTTTATTTATAATATCTTTCAGCGCTTGAAAGGTTTTCTTTGCCAGCTCCCCCTCCTCATATTTCGGATAGGCAACCTTAAAACCTTTTTCCATAAGGGCAATAAGCACGCCGCTCACGAGAAGAGGCATCTGCGCCACTGTAATTTTTCCGTAATCACGCAAATAATTGTGAAGATCTCTGGAAAAACGGCTTAAATCGTTTTTTCTCGCGGCCGCTAAATTTTCATCGTATTGCGCGTAACGGATATAATCTTTCCAGACGACAATTTCTTTTACTAAAGCCGGCTTTTCTGATGTATCCTTGAGCCGTGCCGCGGCTTGAGCGCCCTTAGGATGTAAAAAGGTGTCAATTTTTAATTCTTTTTCAGTTTGACCGCTAACCGCGATGGCGATTACATTGTATTCTTTGGATAAGCAGGAGGCATATAGTAAAACTCCGTCCACCGCGCGGCTTGCGTATTGATTTTGTTTTAACGATTCATGATATTTTATATCCGCCTTGCACTCAATAACAATTAAATATTCCCTGTCTTCTGAATTAGAAATTAAAAATTCCGGCTTGCCCCTGCCTTTTCCGAGTTTACTTTTACTTAATAAAAGTTTTTTTATGAAAGGATTTTGAATTATTTGTTCCTCGACTAAGATATTACTATTTTTGTAGTAACCAAAAGATTCTAATTTCTTTCTTACTAAAGATTCGGTTATTTTTTCATTTTTACTCATAAGAATATTCTAACATTTTTATCTAATCTTGCTTAAATTCAAAATTACTTGACCATCAAAATTTATTTCGCCTGGGATTATGGGGATATTTTTATGAGCCGGATTTTCCGGTTTTAAATATCTTTTGCCTCCCTCCGCCATGAATCTTTTCACAGTGGTGCCATCTTCGCTTCTTGCGACAACAATATCGCCGCTTTTGAATTCTTTGGATTTTTTAACCAAAAGCATGTCTCCGTCATCAATGCCGGCGTTTATCATTGAATCGCCGGACACATATACAATAAACACATCGTCAGATTGTCTCACTTTTTCATTTGGAATTATTCCGGATGGAAGATCTACCCATTTAAAACTTGTTTCCGAAAATGATTCAATGTATGGACCGGCAGCAACCATTCCCACGATAGGAGCCAGTCTTTGTTTACCCAAAACCCTTAATCCCAAAGGGGTTATTTTAATTCCCCTTGCTTGTCCTTCTTCTCTTTTGATAAATCCCTGATTTTCAAGAGAATTTAAATAGTTAAGAATAGCTTGATTAGAAGCTAAATCCAGTAATTCTTTTAAATCAGCAAGTGTGGGAGGAAAACCGGAATCTTTAATGCTTTCATAAATAGATTCCAAAACCCTTTTTTGTTTTTCAGTAATAGCAGTTTTCATTACTAATAAGTATGTATGACTATTTAGTCATACTGCAATATGGAGCTGTGGATAACCCCGACGTCCAATTTTCACCCAATACGCCATGCGGGTGACGTATTAGCTTTTCATTTATAATCCTTGAATTTTTTCTTGGAAATTAATGATATCTTCCTTTCTATATATAATAGCTTAAAATATGGTTCAAAAAAAGCCGGAAAAAGTTATGTTTGTCGGTCGCGTTGGCAGGTCAAGAATCACGGTCCCTAGAACCTAGCCTTGCGTATTTATTTGATTTTAAACAAAAAATCTTTTAAAATTAAACTTATCGCCCCCATAGCTCAATGGTAGAGCAGCTGCCTTTTAAGCAGTTGATCTTGGTTCGATTCCAAGTGGGGGCACCAAAACTTTTATTCATCTAAACTTCTCAATACTCTTTCTAGAACGGGTAAAATGCGCTCCGCCATAATTTTATGCCCGCGCTCATTGGGATGAACTCCATCAAACCGCAAATCCTTGCGGAGCAAAATTCCGCCGAGGATATTCGGGACATAGCCGTCCACGCCTTCGTCAAAAGCCAGCCGTTCAAAAGTCAATTCAAAATTAGGAAGCAATTGCTTACTCCCGCCTATCAAAATTACTTTGGCGCCGGTTTTTTTAATCCGCCGGATTATCGTCCTTAAATTCGCTTTCACCACTTCTTCGCTGTATCCCTCAAAAAAATCATTGCCGCCGAGAAGAACCGTTACCACATCCGGATTTTTATCCAGAACATCCTCTTTCAGCCGCACCAGCGCGTCCGAAGTGTTGTCTCCGGTAACGCCGGCATTAATAACAGGAATCTTAAGCATTTCCGAAAGAAAAACCACATAATTTTTCCCGGGCGATACCACGCCATAACCGGCCGTTAAACTGTCCCCAAAGGCAATAATAATTTTATCTTTGCCGTAATCTTTAGTGGCGCCATTGCCTAAAAATGCTATAAGCGCGGTCAAAAAAAGCAGAATTACGGCCGCCACTTCAATAAAAGTAACTTTTTGGCGCATGTAAATTTAATCCCCTAAGGCCTTGCGAATTTTTGAGTCAATTTTCGGAACTTTAATGTCAAACTCCGCGTATAAGTCCCCCCTGCCGTATCCGCCCAGTTTTGGCATGCCTTCATTCGCTATCTTCAGAGGATTCCGCAAATTAAAACCGGCGGGAATCTCCGCTTTTATTTTATTTCCGGAAATAACCGGCAATTCAATTTTTCTTCCCAGCAAAACGTCAATCATATTCAGGTCTTTTTTAATTGTTAAATCATCGCCGTTCCGCTTAAAAACCGCATGGGGTTTAACGCGGACGCGGACATACAAATCCCCGCTTCCCGCGCCGCGCTCGCCGGCTTGTCCGGCGCCGGAAATTTTAATCAGCTGGCCATCGGAAATTCCCGGAGCAATCCGGACTTGAATTTCTTTCTGCGCCTTAACCCGGCCGCTGCCGCCGCACTGCCCGCAGATTTTATTGGGAATCTGGCCTTGTCCGCGACATTTCCCGCACTGCCTGACTTGAGAAAATTGCCCGAAAAAACTCTGGTGCGTTTCCCTAATTTCTCCCTTGCCTTCGCAAGTCGCGCATTTAGTAAATCCTTCTTTCGGCTCATGGCCGGCGCCCCCGCATCCGGCGCACTGCGCCGAGGTCTCAAATTTAATTGCCGACGAAGCTCCCCGGAAAGCGTCTTCCAAAGTAATTTCCTTGGCTAATTCCAAATCCGCGCCCCGTTGATAGGTCTTTCTTCTTTTTACGCCCAATCCCTCAAAAAACGCGTCAAAAATATCGCCCAAATTACCCATATCCTCCATCTGGGACGGGTCAAATCCAAATCCAAAATCAAAGCCGTTCTGGCCCTGCGAAAAATCAAATCCGCCGAACCCGCCCGCGCCGTCAAATGCCTTGCCAAACCGGTCGTACTGCGCCCGTTTTTTGCTGTCGGATAAAATCTGATACGCTTCGTTAATTTCCTTGAATTTCTTTTCATCGCCGCCGGCTTTATCCGGATGATGCTTATGCGCCATCCGGCGATAGGCCTTTTTTATTTCATCTTCGGAAGCGTTTTTGGATATTCCCAATAAATTGTAATAATCTTTTGCCATATAATTTTATAAAATAATCATTTCTCGTTCGCCGGCGCTTTCCAGCTTTACAAATCCGCTGGATAACGCCAATTTATATAATAGGTAAGCCAATCCGGCGCTTAACCATCTGATTATAAATGTAAATCCTTTTACAGTTAAAAATACCAGCAATGCCGCGCTGATTGGAAGAATCAGGCGCACCGGTTCTGGAATCTTTTCCAGCCAGGACACGATATAATTATAAATCACATCATTAAAAGAATCATTGAAATTAAACTTAAATCCGTATTTTTCCTTTAATTGATTAAGCGCCTGTTCAACGGCTATGGTTTTCATTTTCTGCGGCAAAGCCGAAAGTCCGGCGCCCAGCCGGCTTTCCAACGATAATTCCGCAAACTTGGCAATGCTCATATTAAAAGTAAAATTCTGCGAAAGCAATCCCTGAATAATCGGCTGAGCCGGCTGAATTAACTGCAAAAACCGTTCTTTAGTAAGAGTAGCGCCATTCACCCAAACAACTAAAATGCTGATAAATAAAGCAAAAGCGTTAAAGGCATAAGGCAGAACATAGCGTTCAATCCGGAAAAATTTCACTTTTAACTGATTATCCAATTCCTCTCTGCCGCGACGCGCCGCTAACAGCCAAAAACCGGCTAACGCCAGCCAAGCCGCCAGTAAACTAAAGGATAATTTTCCCAGAAACGGCGTAATCATCCCAAAACTGTCAATTAACGTTACGGCATAAACAGTCCGGCGATTTTCAATAAAAAGGACTTGCAGAAACAAAACGGCAAAAAAAATTAAAACGGTGAGTAGTAAAGGAGTCAAGTTAGCCACTCCGGCGATTACCGTTTCCAACAAATATCCGGCTGTTCCGGCTGAAACCGCGCCAGCCGCCCCGAGCAAAAAAATTTTCGGAGAAACATAAGAAGATATGCTGTCCACTGATTCCGTATTCATATTTTTATTCTATCATATCTGCCGTAAGCATACCTTCTTATCACTCTCAAGTCAAGAGTGCTAATTTTCTTTCTTATCGGCGGCGTTATGCTTCCTGTCGGCGCAACCACATTCTTTAAACGGCTTATTTCTGTCCGGACAGGCCTCGGACTTGCAAACACCCGGCTCGTCCGCTTCCCCGCCGCACCCGCCGGCGCAAATGTAATGTTGATTATCCATAATAAAATTATAACATTATTTTAATTATAAAATCTAAATAATGGCATCAATTACTCGGCCTATTTTATGATTTCTGCTCTTTGTAAAACTTGTCTCACGGAATATCGGTAATTATGAACTTTAGCCAAAGCTTTTCTGGCTTGTTGTTTAGTAATAAAACCAACAGTTACCTCTCTCGATAATCTGGTGGAATCGGGATGAAATCCTAATAATTTATCGGCTTTAGATTCAGATGCTCGGGCCAAAAGACACGAGTTAGCATTGGTTTCAATTAATCTTTCGCCCCGAGGTTTTTTCCAACCCAATGTTTTAAGAATTTCATTTACATCGCTTATTCTTCTCTGTAATAAAAATGGTAAATGAACGATATAAAGTGGCGGCTTATCAGAAAATAGTTTAATTTTCCTTATGCCTGAAAAAATAAATCGGTTCGATTTTTTATCTTGGCTCAAGCCAGTCCATTCATTGATGCCTAAAACAATTAATTTGATGCCCCGCCTTGCCGCCTCTCTATAATATGAGGGCACTACCGTGTGCCGGCACAAAATACATACCCTAACAAAAGCGTGAGATTTTTTAGATTTTATAGAATAATATTTTTTGCCTTGAACATAGTTCCTTAGAAATTCCCGCTTCAAGGATGGCGTGATTTTCTTAGAATACAATTCGGCTGTTTTTTGATAAGAAACGAGGTCGTGTTTTTGGATATATTTTTTAATATCAATTCTTACGTAATCAATCCCCAATTTTCTGGCTACTTGAGCTGCTCGACTGAAAATATGCTGAGGATAATAACCCAAATCAAAAGTAAACGCTAATGGCGTAAAGCCTATTTTCAAAACAGTATATAAAATAGCAGTGCTGTCTTTCCCTCCGGAAATCCCGACCATGACATCATATTTTTTATTTTTACTATCGCCAATAAAAGTTTTTAAAAATTCCAGTTCTTTTTTTAATAACTTGCCGTCAAAATTATTTTTATATAATTCGCATAAACGACATAGGCCGTTACGGCCTATAGATATGGTTGGATTTAAAGTATTGTTTAAACAAATTTTACATTCGCGCAATTTAACAATTATCATTTGACTTTGAATTTATTTTTTAAGTATTTAATTATAGCCCGGTCATAAGCGCCAACATATTCAAAGGCCTTGAGGGCCAATTTTTCATTA
>MHJG01000025.1:66565-69038 GCA_001818695.1 Candidatus Harrisonbacteria bacterium RIFCSPHIGHO2_02_FULL_42_16
TTTAATATCAGTAACGATAGTAACATTCTTATAGTTTTTGGCGGCGCAGCGAATCATCGCCGGACCACCTATATCCAAATTGAATATTGCTTCCTCGTGTTCAAATTTTTTCTTCGCCACCGTTTTTTCAAAGGCATAGAGATTACACACTACTAATTCAAATGGTTTTATTTTGTATCTTTTACAATCTTTTAGGTGATCGAGGTTTGAACGATCAGCCAAAATCCCGCCAAAAATAATGGGGTGAATTAATTTTATCCCCTGCTTACCCATGATAGGTGGGTAGCCGGTTATTTCAGATACCTCCTTGATGGAAATGCCGTTTTTTCTTAATAACCAAGAGGTTTTCAACGATCCAACCAATTCAAAACCAAACTTCTTAAGACCCTTAGCAAATTCAACAATCCCCGTCTTATCAGTAACCGTTAATAAAGCGTATCTTTTTTTCATTGTTGATATTATAGTACAAAATCAGCAAAAAATCTACAATAATTTTCTGCTCTTCTAATTATTTTTTCATTCCGCCATAAAATATGTAATGATAATATATTCTTAACTCAAAACTTTAATGGTTTTTTGAATCAGCAGAACGCAGCGGCCCAGATGCTCAATAATATCGCGTTCCTTAAGGCGAATAACTCGCCAGCCGGAGCGGCGAAGATAAGAATTCTTAATCCTATCTTTAGCTTTTTGAAATTTGCCGGTATGAGCTTTTTTATTGTCACACTCAACGGCAATTTTTCCTTTTTTACAAAAAATCACAAAATCAATGCGAAAACGCTTGCTCTTGATTAAAACCGTAAATTCCGGCCTGACTTTTATGCCAATCTGCCGGAGACGTCTTTCAATAATTTGCTCAGTCGGCGGAATACCGTAAAGCTCCAAAATATCATGGGAAGAAAACAGGGTTTTCAAAGTCGTGAAGCCGAAAGAAACGCGGCGCGGAATTATATTTTTAATCGGCTTGGGAAGTTTTTCTATTTTAGAAAACTCACACTTTAAATAATCGTCGTTGGCTCTGAGATGATTTCTTTCTTTCGGCAATAAATTAATTCTTTTGACAATTTTTCGCCGTTTAAGGCGGGCATAATATTCAATTCGCTTGCCCCGCCTGCCAAATCCGGCCGGCTGATAAAAAGCGATGTATTTGAATTTTTTCTTTAGAGGACGCAATATTGCGCCTTCCTTTGATAAATAAAAAACCGGGATCCGGTACCAATGCTGTTTCAAAAGAATCCTAAGGTCATTTTTATTCTTCAACACTCCGACTAAAACAGTTTTATTTTCGGAAACTGCTTTCATCATACAATATGAATATAATATCAAACAGCGGATAAATCCATCATTTTTTTATACATTTCTGATAATACTTCGATTAGACCTTATCTATTTTTGCGGCGAGAATGAAATCATTTTCCGAAAGTCCTTTAATGGCGTGAGTAGAAAGATTAATTTTTACCTGCCGATAATCCGTCAGATGAATATCCGGATGATGCTCTTCGGATTCGGCTATTTCCCCAACCTTGTTTACAAATGCCAGCGCTTCTTTAAAGTCCTTGAACTTATATTTTTTACTGATAAATTTGCCGTAATCCGCAAGTTCCCAGCCCGGGATTTGTTTTAACAACGCCCCTGCTTCTCCATTGCTAAGCGGAGCTTGATTTCCCGCGCACGGCGCGCATTTTTGTTCAACTAACTGCATAGTTATATTTTATCACAAAATTTAACAACTTTATTAACTATTTTATTTAGATTTTTCTTTATTTCGTGCCCACAAATTCTTAACTACCGAAAAGTTATCCACATCCCCCACTGTTCCTATCTTCGGTAAATGTTCGGTATACTTACTATAATGAATAAATACTAAGTGTTGTTACTAAATTTATGGCTACTTTAACTAAAAAACAAAAAGGGGTTTACGATTTTATAAAAAATTATATAAACAAAAAGGGGTTTTCTCCTACTTTTGAAGAGATTAAAAAACATTTTAAACTTTCTGCTCTATCGGGAGTACATCAATATATAGAAACTTTGAAAGAAAAGGGTTTTTTAACTAAAAGCGACTATTCAGCCCGCGGAATTGAATTATCTAACCAAAATGAGCAAATGGTTCAAATTCCTTTACTTGGCACTATTGCCGCCGGACAACCATTAACACTATTTGATACTGTAAGCGAAAATATCGCGGTACCTAAAAATAAACTGCCTAATTCCAGCAATGATAATATTTATGCTTTAAAAGTAGCTGGTAACAGCATGATTGAAGAAAATATAAATGATGGTGATACCATTTTAGTGCGCCATCAAAATACTGCTGAAAATGGCCAAAAAATTGTGGCCTTAGTTGACGGCGGAGCTACGCTTAAAAAATTCTATAAAGAACGCGGGCAAATTCATTTACAACCGGCAAATAAAAATTTAGAACCGATAATTGTCCGTCGCGGACAGGACTTTCATATTCAAGGAATTATGC